>JAFGUD010000233.1 GCA_016938685.1 Bacteroidales bacterium
ATTAATAGTTGTAAGTGTTTGTGAAATAATTGTTTTTATGAATTTTTAGTCTCCAGTCTCCAGTCTCCAGTCTCCAGTCTCCAGTCTTCAGTCTTCAGTCTCCAGTCTTCAGTCTTCTGCCTACTGCTTAATTATAACTTTCAGGGTTAATTGCTGTTGTGTTCCAGTTTTTTAAAAAATCAATAAATAAATCTTTGTTATAACCTCTGTCTTGCTCAAGGTAAAGAGTGTTTTGAGTATGAATAACATTACCGGCTGTATCTAAAATTACAATTACAGGAAAACCAAACCTTTGAGGAAATTTTAGACGGGTCATAACATCTTCATTTTTATTATCACGACTATAATTAATTAAAACCGGTACATAAAAAATATTTAAAACAGAATCAACCTGTTTATCTGCGGTATAAAAATTGTGCATTAAGATACACCATGGGCATTGATTATATCCAACTTGAACAAAAACATGTTTATTTGATTGTTGAGCTAACGTAATCGCACTATCTAAATCATGTGTGGCGTTTGCTTTAAGATTATAAATATGAACCTGAGAAAAAAGATTAAACGAAAGACTAATTATTGTCATAATTAAAAAAAAATTACGTGTGCTCATATTTTTTTTATTTTTACAGATTATTTTTTCGACAAAAAAACAAATAAATTATCGAATACCGAAAACAAAAATTTTTAATATATGCCTTACAACGATCGTTTTTATCCTACACCTTTAAATGAGTTGCTTCAAATAGTTTTAAATCAATTGGATAATGGTGAAGTACTTGGTTTACCCAACGAATTGTTTTTTTATCCCCAAAAATCAGATTTTTTTAAATTTAAGTATATTAACAGCCAATTGGATAGTCCGGTTGGTGTTGCTGCAGGACCACAAACTCAGCTTGCTCAAAATATTGTTGTGTCGTGGCTTGCCGGTGCTCGATTTATTGAACTAAAAACTGTTCAAATTCTTGATGAAATTGAAGTTTCAAAGCCTTGTATTGATATGCAAGATGAAGGTTATAATTGCGAATGGTCTCAAGAATTAAAAATTCATCAAGCTTTCGATGAATATCTTAATGCGTGGATTATTATTCATATTTTACAAGATAAATTGGGCTTCGAAAATTTTGGCACAGCTTTTAATATGAGCGTTGGTTATGATTTGCAAGGTATTATGAAACCTAATGTGCAATGGTTTTTGGATAAAATGACTGATGCTTCAAAGGAGCTTTCTGCTAAAATTGCCGAGATTGAAAAAATTTATCCTAACGTGAAAAATTTGAATATCCCTGTTCAAATTACCGATAATATTACTCTTTCAACAATGCACGGTTGCCCGCCCGAAGAAATTGAACAAATTGCAAAATATCTTATTTCTGAAAGAAAAATCAATACCATTATTAAACTTAATCCTACTTTGTTAGGCAAAGATTTTTTGAAAGAAATTATTGTTAACAGCGGTTTTAAAACAAATGTGCCCGATATTGCTTTTGATCACGACTTAAAATATTCAGATGCTAAACCAATGATTGAAAGATTGTTGTTGCTTGCTGAACAAAATAATGTGTTTTTTGGAATTAAGCTCACTAACACTTTAGAAAGTAAAAATAACAAAAATGTTTTTGGAAGCCACAACGATATGATGTATATGAGCGGTAAGGCTTTGCACCCAATATCTATTAATCTGTCTAAAAAAATCCAATCTGATTTTGAAGGAAAATTAACAATTTCATTTTCCGGAGGTGCCGATGCCTTTAATATTGCCGATATTGTTTCTACCGGATTAAAACCAATAACTATTTCTTCTGATTTGCTCAAACCTGGAGGATATGGTCGTTTGCATCAATATTATGATAATTTACGAGCCGCTTCCGAAAATGCAAATTCTATTGATGATTATATCAATAAAAAAGCAAAAAAACAACAAACTGCTAAATTAAATGCACTTTATAATTTAAAAAATTATGCAGATAAAGTGTTGATTAGTAGTTTGTATAAAAGAGCCTCTTATACTACACCTTCAATTAAAACCGACCGAAAACTTAATATTTTTGATTGTATTGCTGCTCCTTGCCAAACTACTTGTCCAACAAATCAGAATGTGCCACAATATATGTATCAAGTTCAAACCGGCGATTTGCAGGGGGCTATGTGTACGGTATTTGAAGATAACCCTTTTCCTAATGTTACAGGATACGTTTGCGATCATACTTGTCAGCAAAAATGCACAAGAATAAACTACGATAACTCGCTTAATATTAGAGAGATAAAGCGTTATATTGCTGGTAATGATATAAGTTCCGCTGTTGTTGCCCTAACTAAACAAAAAAGTACAACTAAAGTAGCAATTATTGGTGCCGGACCCGGTGGTTTAAGTGCCGCTTATTATTTGATAACTAATGGCTTTGATGTTGAAATTTTTGAAAAGAAAAGTCGTGCCGGTGGAATGGTTGCTAATGCAATTCCTTCGTTTAGATTGCCCGACGAACAGGTTGAAATTGACGTAAATAGAATTCAAAATATGGGTGTGAAAATCATTTTTGAATTTGAAGTTAATTCTAAAAATTTTGATGAAATAAAATCTAATTTTAACTTTATTTTTGTTGCTCCAGGGGCTCAGGCTGCTTTAAAAGTTAATTTGCCCGGAAGTGATGCTGTTGGAGTATTGGATCCGTTGGAATTTTTCTTTAAAACACGCAGAAATAATGATCTGAATATTGGTAAACGTGTTGCAATTATTGGCGGCGGAAATACAGCAATGGACGCTGCAAGAATAGCTAAACGCTTAATTCCAAATGATGGAGAAGTTGTAGTTTTATATAGAAGAACAAAAGAGCAAATGCCGGCTCATTATATTGAAATTGTTGATGCTGAACAAGAAGGTGTTAAGTTTATGGAACTTGTTGAACCTGATGAGTTTGTTGCTGAAAGCGGAGTTTTGAAAGCTGTAAAACTTGTTAAAACTGAACTTGTTGCTGATGAAAAAGGAGGCAGACCTAAACCTGTGAGAATTAATGGTAGTGAATTTGAATTGCCCTTTGATACAGTGATTGCGGCTGTTGGTCAATTAAATGATTTTGATTTTTTGAAGGAGCGTGAATATAAAAAACAGACTATTCCCTTTACTCAATACAAAAATATTTTTGTTGGTGGTGATGCTGTTCGTGGTGCTGCTTCGGCGATTAAAGCTATTGCTGACGGAAAAAATACAGCTTTTGAAATTATTAAAACTCTTAATCCTGAATTTGTTCCCGAAAAATCTGTAAGCGATAAAAAAATATCATATAAAGATCTTAAAATTAAAAAAGCAAAACGCGAATTTGGACAACCTCCCAATGAATTACCTTTATCTGACAGGAATAATTTTAAACTTGTTTCTGAAACTTATACTGATGAACAGGCAAAAACAGAAGCGGATAGATGTTTATTGTGCGACGAATTATGTGACGTTTGCGTTAGTGTTTGTCCTAATTTAGCAAATCAGGGTTACGAAATTGAACCTTTTAGTGCTGAAATTCCCAAAATTCAAATTATTGGACAACGCCGAAGTATTGTAACCGACAAGGTTTTTGAAGTGAAACAAACCCGTCAAACTTATAATATTGCCGATTGGTGCAATGAGTGTGGGAATTGTGCAACTTTTTGTCCTACAAGTGGTAAGCCATATTTAGATAAACCTAAAGTTCATCTGTCTAAAAAAAGTTTTACTCAAAGTCCGCATGGATTTTTTGTAACAAAACTCGCCGAAAGCATAAGTGTAGAGTATAAAGACGGCTTTAATAAATTCAAATTATTAGTTGATGATGACGGTATTGTTTACGAAAGTGCTGAAGTAAAAGCTTTGTTTGATTTTAATTTTCAAATTTTAGAATTTGAAGTGAAATCGGCAGTTGAAGAGATTAAGTTTAATTATATTGCCGAAATGTTTCTGATTTCTAAAATTTAATCATTTTTAAAATAAAAATTATGCCCGATTATTTTTGGTAGGGCTTTTTTGTTTTGCTGAAAATCAATTATTTGATTAGAGATTTTTGTTTAATATTTTAAAAAATTATACATTTGCAAAGTAAAGTTTAATTTACTCTAAATGACGGAAAATATAAATTCTGAAAAAATTGAAATTACTCCTGAAGTAAAGGATTTGCTCAAAAAAAATTATTTTTTTGTAAATAAAGCAAAGTTTCCCTCTTATTTTGCTGGTAGTGTGCTTATGTCGTATTTTTTTATGGCTGTGGCTATTTTTGTTGTTTTGTATTTTGAGCATGTTATTTGGACGTACATATTTGCGGCTGTTTTGGTTATTGTTGCATTTTTTTACACTTTTAAGTGGGTAAATCCTTATTATGCTGCAAAACAAAAATATGCAATGCGTCCAACTCATAATCAAATTGAAAATTGGTTTGTGCAAGATTTACGTGATGTTATTAAACCGGCTGCTGTTGAAATGCTTAGCCTTAATCCGGCTACTATTACTCCCGATAATTTTATTATTATTCCTCACCCAATTTTTTGGGCTGTTCCAAATGTGCCTCCCGAACACGTTACTCGCTTAAATACCGGCGAATATTTTAATTATGCTACTCATCAAATTCAAGTTTTGGCATTGTCTGAAAATTATATTAGTTATTATAATTGTACGTTTGATTGGCTAAATAATTTAATAACAAACACTTATACTTTAGAATTTTTCTTTGATGATATTTCTTCAATAAGAGGCGAAAATAAAATTCTTGGTCATTTACGTATTGATTCTAAGCCGCGTGAAGTTGAAAAAGCCGAAGAAACTCCTGAAACAAACGATGATGAAGAATTGAAAATAGGCACATCTCAAACTGTTGAAGTTAGAAATAAATCGGGCGAAGCCATTGATGTTGTTGTAAATATTCCTGAATTACAATCAAGCCCTCGAATTGCTTTAAAACCCGAAAAAGTTATGCAAACTTTGCGTATAATGCTGCGTCATAGGCGTTATGGCGAAGAGTTTGAAATAATAAGACCTAAAGAAGAGGATACTATTGACGAAGAATAGATTCTTATGATATATTATTGTCTTTTTGCTTCGTTAAGTTGTATTTTGCTTTTTATCCCATCTTTTCCATAACTTGTAAGATAATTTATCTTAAAAAAAACAGCTTATTTTTTTTTGTTGAATTTTATAAACCTATCTTTGCCGCTCAAAATTTAAATAATTGTTATGAAAATAGAACAAAACAAAGTTGTTTCGGTAACTTATGATTTACGTACAGAAGGACACGATAGTGAAATAGTTGAAAGTGCAACTGTTGAAATGCCTCTTGAATTTATTTATGGTAATGGTATGATGCTTCCTAAATTTGAAGAATATTTAATAGACAAAAGTAAAGGCGATGACTTTAAGTTTATGTTAAATACTGATGAAGCTTATGGACCTATTCAGGAAGAAAATTATGTTGATCTTCCTAAGGCTTCGTTTCTAATTGATGGCGAAATTGACGAAGAAATGTTGCAAATAGGCAATGTAATACCTTTGCAGGATCAAGATGGAAATCGTTTTGACGGTCTTGTTGCCGTAATTTTAGACGATACTGTAAAAATGGATTTTAATCACCCTATGGCAGGCGAAGATTTATACTTTACAGGTAAAATTATTGATGTTAGAGATGCTACCGCTGAAGAACTTGAGCATGGACATGTTCACGGACACGGACATGATCATCATCACTAACACAAAAAGATGTTTTTTTAGAGCTGAGATTTTTTTCGGCTCTTTTTTTTATTAATTAAGTTTAAATCGGCTAAAGTAATTCCGGACGATATTCAAAGTGCATTGTGTCGTAATGATACCATCTGCCACCCCAAATAAATCCGTGTTTTTCAAAAATTCTTACTATCTCAATTGGTATTTGGTTTTTATATTTTATTGTGCTTGAGTAGCTTTTATCCCATTCCCAATAATTTGAATATTTTACGTTAATGTCAATTGCAATTCCAAAACTGTGAGCACTTAATCGGTTGGTATTTAAAATTTTTCGCCAGTTAAAAGTTCCCCCGATTGTTTCAACGTATTTATGATACATTATTAAACTGTCTAATTCATTAGAGATTGCTTGTAGTTGAATATTTACCCCGTTTACTTTGGTAATTAACACTTCCATGTTTAAAGTGCTTGGCAGCCAGATAATTGTGTCTAAATTTGCTCTAACTTCGTTTTTTGAAAATCCGTACATCTTTTTAAAAAATTCATCATTTCTTATTCTGCCCGGATCAAAATTAACACATGGTGTATCTACAATAAACGGGGTATATTTAAAGGTAAACATGTCTTGTACATCAGGATTATTTAAAAGTTCATCAAAATCTTTTTCTAAGCTGTCATCAAATATCATAGTTGAACTATCTTTCCATATAATAGTGTTGTTTTTTATTCCAATTATAAAATCAGGATACGATTTTTGTAATTTTATTAAATTAGAATCGATAGGATTAAAATTGTTATCTGCTTTTATTTGTGGAGAACCGTATATAATTGTAGTTGATTCATTTTGTCTTTTTAAAATAAATAATACAGATAATGCTAAAATTGAAATTAAAATTAGAATGTAGAATGATTTTTTCATTAAGATAATTTGATTTATTTTTGTAATATGAGTTATATTTTTTTTATTTTAATGAAAAAAGCTAAGAGTAAAATCTTAGCTTTTAATCAATTTTTTATATTTCACTTGTCATAATAAATTGAGGAAGCATTTCAAAACTTTTGTAAAAAGGTCTTAATCTTTCGGTGTTGTAAAATTTATCTATATTTATTTTTTTAGTAGTGCTTGTTACAACTTCAATAGGAACGTTATCGTAGCGTCCGTTTTTAAGAACAACTAAACGTCCGTGTATTCCTTTCATTATAAGGTCTAAAGCTAAATTTCCGTAAGCCATTGGAACAATCGAATCAACCGCATCAGGGTCACCGCTTCTAACTAAATATCCTAATTTTTGGTTGATAACATTTATTCTTTTTCCGTTGTTAAATTTAGGCGAAAGTTCTTTTAATCCTTTCCCTACAATGTCGCCAATACCACCAAGTTTTTTGTGTCCAAACATATCCATTTCAGCATCGGCAAAAACCATGTCGCCACCATCAAACATAGCACCTTCGGAAACTAACACAACCGAGTAGTTACTTGTGTCTCTCTTTCTGTCTTCAGAAAGTAGTTGAGTTAGATGTTCAATATTAAATTTGTGTTCGGGAATAACGCAACGGTTAGCAGCACCAGCCATAGTAGGTAGCATTGCGGTAAATCCGGCATAACGTCCAAAAACTTCAACAACTAAAAATCGTTCGTGTGAACCGGCACTTGTACGAAGTAAGTTTGTCATGTTTATTGTACGAGTAATACAGGTTGAAAAACCAATGCAATAATCTGTTCCCGGAACATCGTTATCCATTGTTTTGGGCAAAGCAACTACTTTAACACCTTCTTTGTATAGTCTTACGGCATAACTTAAAGTATCATCACCACCAATTGGAATTAAAAAATCGATGCCCAGCCATTCAAGATTTTTAAGAACTTCAGCAGTTAAATCGTTAACTTCCTCTTTATAAGTGTCTTGTAAATGAATAGGAACAACAGCTTTTGGTACGTGGCTTGCTCTTGTTCTTGAAGAGTGTAAAAAAGTTCCGCCTGTTCGTCCAATTTTGTTAACAATATTATCATCTAAATGCACGTAACAATGCGAATTGTCGGCACCTTTAGTTCTATCAATTTCAATTAATCCTGCCCAACCTCTTTTTAGTCCAATAACATCGTAGCCTTCTCTTTTTGCGCGTATTGTAACGGCACGAATTGCCGGATTAAGCCCTGGTACATCGCCACCTCCGGTTAAAATACCGATTACGCCTTTGCTTTTTTTTACCATAATTTTATAGTTTAATATTTGTAATGTATTATTTTTTTTGTGTCAAAATAATCTTCCTTAAATGTATCCGAAATTTTGTCGATAGTTATTTTCTTTTTGTAGGGTTTAATTTCTTCTCCAAAATCGCCACCTTTTATATAAATTATTCCATTTGTTTTGTTGCTTATAAAGCCGGGTTTTATTAGGTGTTTTACATCGTTGTAAAATTTTGGGAAATTTGTTACTGCTCTTGCTACAACAAAGTCAAATTTTCCTTTAAGTTCATTGCTTCTAATATTTTGAGCTTCAGTATTTTTAAGCCCTAATTCAGAAATAATATTACTAACAGCGTCTATTTTTTTTCTGATTGAATCTATAAGTGAAAATTGAGCATTAGGAAACATAATTGCAAGCGGTATTCCGGGCAAGCCTCCTCCGGTTCCAACGTCCAGAACTTTTGTTCCGTCTAAATCAACATATTTTGCTATTGATAATGAATGCAAAACGTGTTTAATACAAAAAAAATCAACGTCTTTTCTTGAAATTAAGTTGATTTTTGAGTTCCAGTCTAAAAAAAGCTCTTTAAATTTTATATACTTTTCTTTTTGATCAGGGCTTAAGTAAAAATACTTTTCTATACAGTCCACAATTTTTTAAGGCAAATATAATAATATTGGCGAATTATTTGCTTTTCTTTTGTTTATTTTTTGATTTTTATATGTTTTGCAAAATGCTTAAAGTGTTGAGTTTTAGTGCTTTATTTATTTGAAAACGTTTGCAATTCTATTTTTAAACTTATTTTGATGTATAGATGTTAATATTGCTTTTTTTTAATAAATTTTAGTGTAAAATTTAGCTCATACTATAAAAAAATGAAGATGAATAGAATTTAGATTTTGGAAATTGAATAAAATTAACGCTAAATCCGGTGTTAAAAAAAAGATGTTTATTTGCCGAAAAACTAAAATAATTGTTAAAATTATATCTAATTCTACTTTAAAAACTTGTTTCTTCATTAAAGGTAGAAGTGAAAATTGTGTATCCTGAGCTTTGAGGAATATCTGTTTTTATAATCGTATTTTGTAAATTGAATAAATTGTAATTTACTCCGGTTTTTATTGTGTAATTGGCTTTTTATGCGTACAAACCAATAGTTAATGAGGATAGAAATAAAACAAAAGTTATCTTTTTTATTTTTTGCAAAATAAAAAAAAGTGGATTTTTTTAGAAATCCACTTAATAAATTACAAATATTAAAAAACAATTTTTACATTTTTGATAAATTATCTTCAAATAATGTTGTAATTTCAATAATTTCTGCATTTCTTTGAGATAATAAATCAATGTATTGTTGTTCGTATTCGCCAATAGTTTGTCCATCATCTAAATCATCTTTTTCATCGGCAATATTACTGTTGATTTTATTCATCATGTCATAATATTGAGAGGCTATTTCTTTTAACTTTTCATATTCCGAAGGTGTATCATCATCGGGTTTTTCGGTAGAAATAACACCATCACTATAAAAACCTTCAAAAGTTG
Organism: Bacteroidales bacterium; assembly: GCA_016938685.1. GTDB lineage: Bacteria > Bacteroidota > Bacteroidia > Bacteroidales > JAFGUD01 > JAFGUD01. The sequence goes on from JAFGUD010000233.1 coordinate 9,409, forward strand.
TGTTAAAATAATTTATTTTATCAATAACTTTTTGCAGGTCTTTAGCTGCGTCTTCTTTTTTGCATGATGAAAGAACCATCATTGCAAGAATAAGAGGAAGATATATAAGAATTTTTTTCATTTTATTTTTTTTAAAAAATTAATGTAAAATTATTTAGTTATTCGTTCTAACCATTTAACCATAAATAGCATTGTAAACATTGATATGGAAGTGGCTATAACAAAAACAGACCATGTCATCCAAATAGGAATGCTTTCGTAAAGAATTGCACCAATAAAAAGTAATTGGTTTCCAACAGCAGTAGCACCAAGCCAGCCACCTTGCATAATACCCTGATATTTAGGGGGTGCAACTTTTGAAACAAATGAAATTCCTAACGGACTAATAAACAGTTCGGCAATAGTAAGAATGAGATAAGTTCCTATTAGTAAAAGTGGGGTCACTTTTTGAGCATCTGTAAGCGGACTTCCTGCTATATCTGAATGTAATGGTAAACCGGCAGAACCAAGAGCCATAACAACATACGCTGATCCGGCAATTCCCATACCTATTGCTATTTTTCTAGGTGTGGAAATTTCTTTGCCTTTATTTTTCAGCCAACCAAAAACCCCCATAATTATAGGAGTAAGTAGAACAATAAATATTGGGTTAATAGATTGGAATATTTCGGCTCCTTCGATCGTAGTAAAGCCTAAGTTGATTTTTATTCCGCTTAATACAGTGTAATCGCGGGCAAACATAGTTAAAGTTAAACCGTTTTGGTGGAATGAAAACCAGAAGAAAATAACAACTCCAAATACTGCAAAAAGAGCATATAAACGTTGTTTGATTTCTTTTGCAGACATTTCAACTTTTTGTTTGGTTGCTCCCGAAGCATCTTCATCATTTGTTTTATTAACACTTGGAAATGTTTTTAAGTTAAAAAGATAAATAACTAAAGAAATAGCCATTGCAGCAATTGCTGTTGCAAACGCATAGTGAAAACCGGTGTTAAAAACATCTAAATAATGATGTGCAAATTGTTGTGGGTCAAAATCAGCAATCGAAAAATTTTCAGATACTTTTTGTGCTAATGCTTGAAATTGACTTATAGGATCTAAAACAAATACTTTTTCTACAGAGGCTTGGGCATGGTCTAAAACTCCGGTACCAACAACTCTTGTTGGTAGAAGTTCTTTGTCAATTTGGGCATGACATAATGCAGGTAAATTGGCATCGTATCCAAGACCTGATTTGCCTAACCACCAGTTTCTAACAATAATTGCAGCAAAAGGTGCAAAAATTGCTCCTACATTTATAAACATATAGAACAATGAAAAGCCTGAGTCTCTTTTGGTTGTGTCATCGCTCATTTCTTTGTCGTACATTTGACCAACTAAGGCTTGTAAGTTTCCTTTAAATAAACCGTTACCAAAAGCGATAACAAATAAGCCTATTATTGAAATAAATAAGAACGCTGTTTTGTTGCCTTCGGGGACAGGTGTTGGCACTGCCATAATTACGTAGCCTAAGGCCATTACTATTAAACCGGTTAAAATAACGCCTTTAAAATTTCTCAATTTATCGGCAATTAAACCTCCAACAAATGCTAAAATGTATATTGAGAAATAAAAGATTGAATAAATTAAGCCTGCATCTTTTCCATTCAGACCAAATTTCGACTGTAGAAATAGAACCAAAATTGCCATCATGGTGTAAAAGCCGAAGCGTTCGCCCATATTAGCAAGTGCTGCTCCTATTAAGCCTTTTGGGTGTCCTTTAAACATAGTTTTGTTTTTTATGTGTGATTATTATTTTTTGTTTGTTAAACTTATGCAAAAAAAGAAAATTTTTGTTATTTCAAAAAATAAAATGTAATAATTAACAATCTATCTTATGGTTGTAAACTATTTTAGAAGCTCAAAAATAAAGAATTTTAACTTGTTATTTAAATTTGAAATAGCAAGCATTGTTTCCCATTTTTCTTTATTTCGTGGTTTTACATAATTTGAAATAGCTCTAAGTTCTATAAATTTGATGTTTTCTTGTAAACAAACATAAAAAACTCCAGCTCCTTCCATGCTTTCAACTTGAACATCAAATTTGTTTTTTAAATATTCTATCTGATTTGTTTCTCCACTCACAGTGTTAACTGTTAATGCGTTAACTGTTTTAACTTTTGTAAGTTTATTGTCGTATAAATCAAAATTATTTATTAATTTATTCTCTTGGAAAGGAAAAGAGTCCGGTTTAAGAAAATTAACGTCAAAAACAGTTTTAAATGTGCCGTTGTCATTTATTCCTAAGTCGCCAATTGTTTCTGTTTTTACGATTACAATATCGCCAATTCGTAAATTTTCGTCAAATGAACCGGCAATACCTATATTTATTATCAAGTCAAATTTATTATCTATAAGTAATTTAGTTAAATTATAAACAGTTGAATAACTTCCTATTCCGGCAATAAGTATTGAAATTTCATTGCCAATAAAATCAACTTTGTAAAAATTTTTATTACTTTGTCTTTCTATTTTTAAAAAATCAAAGGTAGGTTCAATTTCTTGAAAGGTTGCACTTACTATTAATAAATTCATATAATTTTAATCTTTGCAAATATGAGAAAAATTTTAATATCACCATCATTTTTATCTGCCAATTTTTTAAACTTGGCTGCTGATATAAAAATGATAAATGATAGTCAGGCAGATTGGTTTCATCTTGACGTTATGGACGGCGTTTTTGTTCCAAATATTAGTTTCGGGTTTCCAATTATTTCACATATTAAAAAAATGGCTCAAAAACCTCTTGATGTTCACATAATGATTGTAAATCCGGATAATTATATTCAGGAATTTGCAAAAGTTGGTGCTGATATTTTAACTGTACATTATGAGGCGTGTCCGCATTTGCATCGAACTGTTCAAAAAATAAAATCAGAGGCAATGAAAGCCGGAGTTTCGTTAAATCCACATACATCTGTTTCATTATTAGAAAATGTGATAGAAGATCTTGATTTAGTGCTAATTATGTCAGTAAATCCGGGGTTTGGCGGTCAAAGTTTTATTCCTTATACGTATAAAAAAGTAGCTGAATTACGAAAAATGATTGATCAAACCGGTTCGCATGCTTTAATACAGGTTGACGGCGGAGTAAATACTGAAAATTCTAAACTGTTATTTAATGCCGGAGCAGATGTTTTGGTTGCCGGTAGCAGCGTGTTTAAATCAGAAAATCCTGCACAGGCAATAATTGATTTAAAGAAAATTTAAAACTTCAAATTTGGAAATAAGATAAACTTGTCTTATTTTTGAGGCGAATAAGTAAAATTTTAAAATTATATATCATGACAAAAAGAAATGAAGTTTATAAATGTGAAAAATGTGGTCAAATTGTTGAAGTAGTTCAAGGGGGAGCACATCCGGTTTGTTGTAACGAAAAAATGGTTTTGCAAGAAGAAAAAACTGCAGACCAAACAACTGAAAAACACGTTCCTGTTATCGAAAAAATTGATGGTGGTTATAGAGTTTATGTTGGTTCTACTGAACACCCAATGGTTGAGGCTCATTACATTCAGTTTATTCAACTAATTGTTGGTGATGAAGTTTATACTAAGTACTTAAAACCAGGTGAAAAACCCGAGGCTATTTTTAAAACCGATGCTACCGGAGCTGTTTCTGCCCGCGAATATTGCAACTTACACGGACTTTGGAGAAAAGATGCTTAATTAGTTAATAGTAAATAGTTTATAGTGTACTTGTGATTTTATTTAGGTCGGTTTTTGTAAATCGACCTTTTATTTTATTTTTTGATTCATCGAGCTCCCTTTTTCTATTTCAATTTCGTTGTGTAAAATTTTACGTACCGATTTTGGCAATCCATCAACCATTATTGCTTCGTCAGGATTTGCCGGATTGTAAACTAAAGGCTCATATTGTTCATCTGTTAGTTCGTAAGTTCTGTAGGTTTCACCATAAGCTTCGTATTCTTGATCATCTACCTGAAATTTAAAAAACATTCTGTAAACTTGATTGTCATTTACAGATGCTCCGGTTGACTCCTGACGATGAAATACGCCGAAAGATATTTTTCCGACTTTTAAAATATCAATCCATTTTGTGGTTTTTTTGTATCCTGAAAATAATAATACAAAACCAATAATTGGAAAAATTAAAATAAAAAAGATAACCCAAACAGGGAAAGCTCCGCTTGTAGTATTTTGAATTTTTGAAATTTCAGGCTTATTTTCCAGATAAACTATGCTAACTGTTTCGTGTAAATTGTTGGTTGTGTAGCTAACTCCTGTATATGTTGCTCCGTTTTTTGTAGTGTATTCGTAAGTGTATTTGTAAACAACGTTGTCGTTAACATAAGAATTGGTCATTTCGGAGTTTGTAATTATCCCTTCAACAGAGGGCGAGTTTTTTGAGAATTTTAAATCATTAAAATTTATCATTGATCCAAAAATTAACAAAAATAATGTGCCTGTGGCAAAAAACACCATTCCAATCATGAAACCAACATCTTTAAACATTATTTTAAGTTTTAGCACTCCCGAAATTTTACGTATTGTTTGTGAATTGTTCGATTTGCTGAATTTTTTCTTATGAGAAGAATTTGTGTATGTTTTCATTTTTTATTATTTTAAAAACACTTGAGGATTGTTGGGTAAAAAAGTTCTTAAAGTTTTAGAATACAAAAAAGTTAATCTTGATGTTTCAACTTTAAGAACTATTGATTTTTTTACATTCTATTAATTAGTTCAGTAATAATTTTAGTCATTTGGGGTTCAACCACTCCGGCAACATCTTGTACTTTTTCGTGAGTAGTTTCGATGTTTGGATCAGCCGGTTCGCTAACATTTGTAATAACCGACATTCCAAAAACTTTCATGCCTTGATGGTGAGCAACAATAACTTCGGGTACGGTTGACATTCCGGTTGCGTCGGCTCCCCAAGTTCTGAACATTCTGTATTCAGCTTTAGTTTCAAGAGTAGGTCCGGGGCTGCCAATGTAAATTCCTTTTTGAACGCCAATGTTGTTTTCTGTGGCAATTTCTTCGGCTATTTTAATAAGTTCAGTATTGTAAACTTTGCTCATGTCAGGAAAACGAACCCCAAGTTCTTTTAAATTTTTGCCTCTTAGCGGGTGTTCAGGAAAATGATTTATGTGATCGTTAATTATCATCAAATCACCTTGTTTAAAGTGTGGGTTTAAACCTCCGGCAGCGTTAGAAACAATAAGGTTTTTTACGCCCAAAAAGTGCATTACTCTTACAGGAAAAGTAACTTCTTTCATTCCATATCCTTCGTAATAATGAAATCGACCTTGCATTGCAACAACCTTTTTGTTTCCAAGTTGTCCGAAAATTAATTTGCCCGAATGTCCTTCAACAGTCGAAACAGGAAAATTTGGAATATCTTCGTAAGCAATTATTGTTGCGTTTTTTACTTTTGTGCCTAAACCGCCCAAACCGCTACCAAGAATAATACCAACTTCGGGGGTGAAATCAATTTTGTTAGATAGAAACTTTGCTGTTTCTTTGAATTTTTCTATCATAATATTTAGAATTTAGTTTAATGTTAAGTTATTTTATAATTGTGCTAAAATAAAAAATTTAATCGAAAATTTCAAGCATTATAGTTTTTTTTAAAAATTGAATAGAAATAATCAATAAAAATTATAAATTTGCAATTACCCAAAATAAACTTTAGAAATTAAAAATTATGTATAGCGTTAAAAAAAACATAGATATAATTATTAAAAACGGAATAGTTGTTACTGTTGACGATAAAAACACCATTATAAAAAATGGTGCTGTAGCTATTAAAAACTCAAAAATAATTGATGTTGACACTAATCAACAGGTGTTGAATAAATATTTTTCTAAAAAAATTATTGATGCTAAAGGTAAAATAGTAATGCCCGGTTTTGTGAATGCTCACACTCATTTGGCAATGACAATTTTTAGGGGAATGGTTGATGATACTGTTCTTTCCGATTGGCTTTACAAATATATTTTTCCGGCCGAACAAAAATGGATTAATCCTCAAACTGTTAAAACCGGCACCGAACTTTCAATGCTTGAAATGGTACATAGCGGAACAACTTGTTTTAATGACATGTATTATTATCAAGATGTTACGGCTGAAGTAGCTAAAAATGTTGGTATGAGAGGAATAATTAACGAAGGCTTAATTGATTTTCCGGTTGCTAATAGCAAAAATCCGCAACAAGGTTTGGATTATTCTAAAATGTTGCTTAAAAAATATGAAAACGATGACTTAATTTCTGTTGGCTTAGGGGCTCATTCTTGTTTTTCTTGCTCCGAAGATCTTTTAAAAGATGCTCATAAACTTGCAGTTGACAATAATACAATTTTTCATATTCATGTTGCCGAAAGTGAATGGGAATTAAAAACTACAATCAAAAAAATTGGGCTTACTCCGGTTCAATACCTGAATAAATTGGGCGTGTTGACTCAAAATTCCGTTTTTGCGCATGGCGTTTGGTTAAACGATATTGATATTAGCTTATTGGCAGAAAAAAATGTTGGAATTGTTCATAATCCTGAGTGTAATATGAAGATATCCAGTGGTATAGCTCCAATACCTAAACTCTTAGATAAAGGTGTAAAAGTTGGGCTCGGAACCGATGGTGTTGCAAGTAATAACAATTTAAGCATGATACAAGAACTTCATACTATGGCTTTGCTGCATAAAGTAAATTCAATGAATCCAACTGTTATTCCGGCTGAACAAGCTGTAAGAATTGCAACTATGGGTAGTGCCAAAGTTTTAGGTAAAGATAAAGAAATTGGGTCAATTGAAATAGGGAAAAATGCCGATATTATCATCATTGATACTCAAAACGCTCATACAACACCTATATATAATGTGTATTCTATAATTGCTTATTCTTTATATGGAAATGAAGTTACTGATGTAATTATTAATGGGAAAGAAATTATGAGAGATAATAAAATTTTAACTATTGATGAATCCAAAGTAATAAATGATGCTAAAATTGTATCTGAAAAAATTGAAAATGATATTTTGTGATTTTTTTTTATCACTTTTATCTTTTATTTTAAAAACAAAAAATTGAACGTGTTATAGTTAATTTTGTGATGATGTTTAATTTTTAAGATATAATTTGGTGTAAAATTTCGCTCATTTGGATTTTTTATTTAAAAAAACACTTATTGAGTTTAAACAATGTTCAGGTAGTCCTTTTTTATACACACATTTTTTTACACTATATAAAAAATTTAAGAGCTTATAAAAATGACCAAATTTATTAACAGAAAACCGGCAGTTGCAGGAAGTTTTTATACAAATAACCCAAATGAGCTTGAAAAAGAAATAAAAACTTATCTGAAACAAACAAAAGCAACAAAAAGTGATACAGTTGCAGTAATTTCGCCACATGCAGGTTATGTTTTTTCGGGTCAAACTGCTGCTCAAGCTATAAAGCAGATTGATGCAAAAAAGCAATACGAAAATATATTTATCCTTGCTGTTAGTCATCATGTTCATTTAGATGGAGCTTCTATTTATGGTGTTGGAAATTATGAAATGCCCGGATTTACTGTTGAGGTTAATATTGAATTGGTTCAAAAACTTATAGATGAATATTCATTTTTTGATTACAATGAAGCTGCTCATTATCAGGAGCATAGCCTTGAGGTTCAGTTGCCTTTTTTGCATTTTCATTTAAAAAATAAGTTTAAAATTGTGCCTATTCTTTTAGGAACAAATAATAAATTAGTTATAAAACAAATAGCAGATGCTTTACGTCCGTTTTTTAATGAAAATAATATTTTTGTAATAAGTACAGATTTTTCACATTTCCCGAATTATGATGATGCACTTAAAATAGATTTGCAAACTGCAAATTCAATAATATCAAACAACCCCGAAAAATTTATTGATGTTCTTGTAGAAAATTCGTCAAAAAATATTAAAAATTTGGATACAAGTGCTTGTGGGTGGGCTAATGTGTTAACATTGATGTATTTAACACAAAATAATAAAGCTTTTAAATACGAAATAATAGATTATAAAAATTCAGGCGATAGCATGTTTGGCGAAAAGGATAGGGTAGTGGGGTATTATGCGATTGCTGTAAGAAAAAAACAAATGTTTAAATTATCAGAAAAAGAGAAATCGGTTTTGTTAGATATTGCCCGAAAAGCAATTAATTCTTATGTGATGAGTAGTAAGATTCCTGAAATTGATAAAACCAAGTTAACGCCTACTTTAAATTTGAATGTGGGAGCTTTTGTAACTTTGCATAATAACGGCAAACTTAGAGGGTGCATTGGTCAATTTATGCCAACTCGTCCGTTGTTTAAAGTTGTACAAGAAATGGCAATAGCAGCAGCAACTCAGGATAATAGATTTTTACCTGTTGATGTTGATGAAATTGGTGATGTTGATATTGAAATTTCAGTTCTCACGCCGTTACAAAAAATTTCTTCGATTGATGAAATTGAGATTGGAAGAGATGGAATATATATGAAAAAAGGGTATAATTCGGGAACACTTTTACCGCAAGTTGCTGCTGAAAATGATTGGACAAAGGAACAATTTTTAGAATATTGCAGTAAATATAAAGCCAATATTGGAGCTGATGGCTGGAAAGAAGCTGATTTGTTTATCTATCAAGCTATTTTGTTTGAAGAATAAATTTTAACTATTTTTATTTTTTTGAATATTCAATTTTCAACACGGAATGTTCAATGTTCAATTTTTATTTTTTGAATATTCAATTTTCAACACGGAATGTTCAATGTTCAATTTTTATTTTTTGAATATTCAATTTTCAACAAGGAATGTTCAATGTTCAATTTTTAACCCACAACCTGCACCCCGCAACACTGACCCCGGAATTTAAAAATACATTGGAACTTTGTCGCGAGGATTAAAGAAGTCGTATCCGAGCATAAAGAAATGTGTTCCGCCAATAACTGAGCGAGAAGAAAGAATACTAAAATCGTAACCGTAGGAGAAGTTAAGCCGTTTAAAGAATTTAAAACCGGTCATTGCCAAAGCGTTATGAATAGCATAAATGCCACCGTCTAAAGCATCGCGGTATGCAATACCTACCCAAAAAGTGTTGTTAAAAACCATTTTTGTACTTATGTTAATTTGTCGATTAAAATCTTCGTTAACAGACAATAAAAATGATGGAATAACAGCAAAAGTGTTAATGGGATTGGCAAATTTAGTTTCGGCATAAAAAAAGTATGTTCTTGTTCTTGTTGGTTCGGTAACAAGGATAGATATTTTGGGTTTGTAGGGCAATAAATTTCCGGCCGAAAAACCGAGCGAAATTTCATCGTGATGATAGTAAATACCAAGTCCGGCATTTGGGTATAAATATGATAAATCAGATTGACTTATTGTCGGGTCGTTAGAATATTGACTGTCATTTGACAGGTTAAATTGGAAATTCATTGCTGATCCTGAAACGCCATAACTGATGTAATCGCCTCTTACGTTTAATTTTGTGTAGTAAAAATACGAAAATTTAATGCCTGAATTTTGAATTTCGCCGTATGATTCGTTTAGTAAAGCTGCATTAAAGCCCATATTATTATTAAATTTCATATTATAGCTAAATGTTTGATTTTTAGGATGATTAGGCATGTTCATCCATTGTTCTACACCGCTTAGTTTTATTGAAACAAAATCGTATTTAGCCCCAAGTGCAGGGTTTAAAAGTGTTTGATCAAAAATATATTGTTGAACAAATGGTAGGTCCTGCGAATAAGCCTCGCTTATTGCAAGAAAAATAGATATTATTAAAAGTATTTTTTTCATCAATTTAAATTTAGTGAAGTTATTATCTGATAAATTGTTGCTTTTTTGTTTATTATCTAACAATTGTTACTATTCCTTTTAGTACATTATCATTAGCAAGAGTAATAATAAACCAATATGAATCAGAAGGTAATGGATTTCCTCTAAAAGTTCCGTCCCAACCTAAAAAGTCTTCGTTAGAATAATAATCTGCAACAATATTTCCGTTTTTATCAACTATAATTATGTGTGCATTCGCGTCGGGCGAAACCGGTTCCCAATAGTCATTAATTCCATCACCGTTAGGAGAAAAATATTCCGGAATTTGTGAATTGTCAGGCATTTTAACTAATATTGTTTTTATTATTTCGCACGATGAATTTGGATATTTTAGGTTGCAAGCTAAAGTGTATTCGCTTACTCCCGAATTATTTAGCATTATTTTATCGTTTACAACATTGTATTCAAATCCAAATTGGTCGGTGCAAACCATCGAATCGGGTTTTATTTGTGTGTAAAAATATTCATTATTAAAAATTAAACCCCATGATTCAATTAAGCCGTTATTTACACCTTGGTTTTGGATTAAAAGTTGCCAAGTTCCGTTAACAAATTCATCTTGAGTATTATAAAGGGCATCTGATTTGTAAATGCCGGATTTAAAATAGTAAAAATTTGATTTTGTATAAATTGAATCTACAGAAAAGTATTCGTTATAATAAATTCCATTTGAACTTTGTATTGGTAGTTCATTGTCAACGGTTAAAATATATGAATTTGTTTTAGATAACAACCAATTGTTGTTTTTAATGGCTGGTTTGCCAAATATATAATTGTTGGGCTGTGCACTTGTGTTAACAACTTCAATTTCAGTGCCTTGCAATGGTGGTTTTAGGGTTACTTTTATGTCTCCAATTTGTGCAATTTTTAGATAAAGCATAACATCAGATGCAGATTGTATAGCTTCTAATGTTGAGCCGGTTACATCTAAGTTAAATGATTGAGAATTGAATGGTATAATACGAGAATTTATGTTTGATACAAATATGTTTTTGTTGTAATAATTTGAATATATCTCGGGTATGTTATTAAAATCTATTTCAATATCACCTTGTACATTATCGGTTACTTGATAAATAATTGCTGTGTCGGCATCGGTAAAAATTTTAACTTTTTTACGGATAACTTTTTCGCAATTTTTATTGTCAAAAATATATAATGAAACTAAAAATTCTCCTACGCCATCATACGTGTGAGTAGTATATTGGCTTCCGGTTATGCTTTCGGTCAAACCATCACCAAAATCCCACACATAACTAAATAGATTGAAGTCCGGCGGGCAAAATGCTGATTGATCGGATAATGAAATTTCAAAATCAACTGTTGTACTACTTGCACAAATTTCTGATAACCCCGAAGTTCCGTTTACACTTAAAGTTGCGTCGTAAATGTTGCAATTTTTGTAATCTATTAAAACTGTATCGTAATATACATCAGCTCCATGATAAGCTTCAATTATATATTTTCCTGGACGGTTTACGGTAATGTTATTTGTGTCTTCGGCTATTATTTCAGTTGATATAGTTTGAGTATTATAATTTAAAAATTCGTGATACCATATAAAATAAAGGCTATTATTTGGCATAACCGAAAGTTCAATTTCATCACCCAGTTGGGGGTCGCATAAAACCGGTTGTTCGGGACTTATTTGAACATTTATTGCTCCGCCCGAAATTAGAAGATTGTTGGAAAAAATGAACTCACAATTACTTGTTGAAAGAGTTAATTTTACCTCATAATTTCCGGCTTGTGTGAATGAGTGATTGAGTGTTTCTAATGAATATCCCTCGTATGTAGTTTGGTCTCCCATTTCCCAAGTGTAGTAAAGAGGTTCAAAATTGTTGTAAAAATCGGGAATTGAGTTTAAATATGAATAAAATTCTACCGGCTCGTTAGCAATTAAAGATCCTGAGTATGAGAAATCGGGAGCGAACCAAAAAATTCTGGCAGTGTCTGAAATTATGGTGTCTGTAGCAAATTCATTTGTAAAAATTCTGACAACAATTTCTCCGGGTTCGTATATTTCACATTCAAGTTCCTGAAAACCTGCAAGTAACAGATAGCCGTCAATTTTAGTCCATTCAATAAAATAGTCATTATATTCATCTCCAATACTAAGCGTTACCGGTTGTGTATTATCACAAATTATTGTATCTTGAGGTAAAATGATGTTAATTTCGTTTTGTCCAACAATTGTAATATCTTGCTCAAAAAATTTAGTGCACGAATTATAAGTTGTTTGTAATTTGATATTATGAATACCGCCAGAGTAAAAAACTGTGTCGATAAAATCAAAGTCAAAACCTGTTCCCGATATTATTGTAATACCGTCAAAAATCCATTGGTAAGAAATATTTTCGTAATCTCCTATAAAATTATATGGTAGCTCTGTGATATTTGCACTTATGTATATGTTTTCTCCGATATCAAATGTTGTGCTTGGCATTGCATCATCGCCGATTGCCAAATATTCTGTAGAGTATTCAAAAACTCTTACAGTGTCATAAGCTATTATATCGTTATTAGCGTTTAAGAATTCAAATTTATATTCTCCATTTTGAGTGATGAAATATGAGGATATTATTTCTGATGTAGCTATTAAAATATCATTTCTGTATATATTACAATTTAAACCATCGTAAAGTTGATTTAAATTAAATTCAATAGGTGTTGTTCCATCACATATTATTCCTGAATCTGGTGAAAAAGGTGCCGGTTCGTCAAATATTTGTAAATTTAATGAGGTTGGATAATCACAATTTGCGGTTTGAACAGTTAAATCTAATGTGTAATTTGCGGCAAATTGGTAATTATGTAAAGTGTCAGGAATGTTTATGCCTGATGCTGAATTTCCGTCGCCAAAGTTCCAGTTAAAATTTAAAAAAATTGGGTCGATTATATAATCTGATGGTGTTTGATTATATTTTGTTGAAATAAATATATTGTCGTAAACAGAACTAGATACAGACGTTGTTTCGATTGTGGGAGAAATTGAATAAACAGTGCTTGTATCAATAGTTATTATTCCCTTTGCTATACTACTTACTACTAATATATATTTTCCAGGTATATCAACATCTAATGTTTGTCCTTGAGAAAGGAATTCAAAATCTTCATCATGCCATTCATTTATATACTCTCCATCGGGATAAACCGAGGTTAGAGTAATTGTTTCTGCAGGACATATTTCTACAATACTTGGTGTAATAACATCGCCAATAATTTCAATGTTTTTTGTTGTTTCATTGTTGCAAGTTTCGTAATTAATAGATAAATAAACTGTATAGTTACCTGGGTATTGATATGAATAATTGATAATTGGGTTATTAGGAATTGTAGAGCCACCGTCACCCATAAACCAATCATAATCAATGTTTGTTATGTCGTATGATGTAGGGGGAACTTGCAATATTTCTGCGTTAAATGTAATTTCATCATTGGGGTAAATTTCTCCGTTAGGAGTAAAAGTTATTTCGGGTGTTAATGTTATTACTATGGCAGTATCTTTATGTACAAGCTTTCCTCCGGGTCTGTCAAAACATTTCAAGTAATAAATTCCGGCCGTATCAATAGTTATTGAGTTTACTCCTTCTTGGTAAAAACTTCCATCTTGGCTTTCCCAAACTAAAAAATTATTGGGGTTGTAATTTGCTTCAAGTATTTGAGAGTTACCGGTTTGGCAAAGAAACATTGTATCGTAGTCTATAATTGACATCCAAGGTTGTGGGTTAACTACTACTTTTTTTGATAATTTTTGCGATTCAAAACTTGGATGGTTTATATAATAAACATCGGCTTGTAAATCGTAAACTCCCGGAAGATTGTATGTATGTGAAATACAGGTACTTCCTGTTTGATTGTTGCCATCTCCAAAATCCCAGTTTACATAATCAATAAAGTTATTTATAACATAAAACCAAGCATTGTTGTTAGCAAATAAAGTGTCATTAGAATTGGTATTGTCAAACCAATACATATTGGGTGCATCTTTAAAATAATTTGCCGGAATATTAGGTAAAACACCGTTAAATGCCGGATCGGCTTCTGCCGGTTTGCTAATTGCATGATCATCATAAAAACAGTCAACTCCTTGTGTTTCAGGGTTGTAAATTACTCCTATGAATTCATCGTTTTCTTTTCCTACGTATATTTTACCATCAACTCCAAGTTGTAAGTTTTTTATTATATGATCTGTTTCACCAATTAAGTTAACTTGTAATAATTCTGTTGAATTAGTAATAAATTGATAGATTTGATAATCGGTAGCACCGTATAAAATTTTTTGTCCGCTTATACCACCACCCCGACTAAATTCTATAGCGTTTATAGGCAAGCCGGAATATTCAAAGATATCATCACTAATCATGATGTTAAAAGGGTCGAACATAAATAATTGTAAGTAATTTTGATCGGGTGAAGAAATGGCGAGTTCATAAGCATCTGCTGATAATTTCATAAAACCGCTGTCGTAAGCTTCTCCGGGATTTGCTCCATACAAAGCACCATCTGAGTATTCAATATGATTAGAAAAAGGTAAATTGGTGTATATTAGTAGGTTCTCTGAGTTTAATTCGTGAGTTATTAGTAAAATGTCAGAAATTCCTTTATCGTAAACAGCCATTTTTGAGCAATAATCGGCATCTGTAATTTGTTGATTAG
>JAFGUD010000234.1 GCA_016938685.1 Bacteroidales bacterium
GTTTTAACGATATCATACATAAACCCCTGATATTCAAACTCTCGGCTATGTTCCCAGCGGAGTTTGGTTTTAGCTTCTTCATAACTCAAAGATATTTTTACCAAATCGGATTCAGGAACGCCTTTCATAAGTTGCCGCTTTACTTGTTTTTTTACCATTTTTTTCTGAAAATGAAGATAGGTATAAGTTCCGGTGAAAGGAACAAATAACACAGAAAGGAATAATATGGCAATACATGTTTTGCGCAATGCGGATAGATTTGAGGTGCAAAAGTAAAAAATTTATGAAAGGAAAAAATCTTTCGCGGCAAAGAGTTTCATCAATTTGGCAAAGGAATTTTTCAGAATTTCAAGCAAGCCTAAAAAAAGGAATCCTCCATTTATACAGCAATGACAAAAAAGAAATAGGGATTTAATTATCGAATTCAAAAACCACAATTCATTTATTTACAACACTTTAAATTATTAAATTTGTAATGTTATTTTATTCACATAACTTTTTTCAAAAAAGGTCGTCTTTATTCCAACCTTTTAGAAAAGGATGTGTATTTTTCAACATAGACCCGATATCAAGTGAGTTTAAAACATAGAATAACCATCATTCAAGCCTCAAATGGCAATCAGTCGGCACAGAAACGACTCTATGAGTTGTATCAAAAAGCTATGTTTAACACCTGTTTTCGGATTGTAGGTTCTTATGAAGTTGCTGAGGAAGTTTTGCAAGATGCTTTTGTGGAGGCCTTTCTTCATCTCAAAGAGTTTGATTTTCGGGTAGAATTTGGTGCATGGTTAAAACGAATTGCTATTAATAAAGCACTGAATGCCAATCGAAAAAGATATCTTGAAACGGAAGATTCGGATGACTATTTAGATCATTTTACCGAAGAAAAAACCGATGAAGGTGAAATTCAGTTTGAAGTGGAAAAGGTAATCAAAGCCATTCAAAATTTGCCGGATAAGGCGAGGACAGTTTTTTCGCTCTATTTGCTTGAAGGCTACGACCATGA
>JAFGUD010000235.1 GCA_016938685.1 Bacteroidales bacterium
ATTATTTTTTACAAGTTGTTATGCCGATTGACTTTAAAACCGATTTTAAGAAAATGAAATCGGATTTTTTAAAGCATTTCGGTATAATTTCTCAGAAAGCTACAATACATCTCGGAATGGCACTGGGAATTGTATGAAAATTTCGGATAACCGTAAGTTCCGGGATACTAAATAAATACATCCTTTTAAGATTGACTTAAAAGGATTTTTTTTTAAGAATATTGACTATTGAATAAATAACTCAATTATTTGTTTTAAAAAAACTAATTCTTCGACAAAACATCTTTGTTTTTAACAAAAAATAAATCTAACAAAAAATCATACGAATAAACTTTGTTTTCAGGCAAAAAAGCGAAAATAGTAATTATTTGAACCTGATTTTCATTTAAACCTAAAACATTTTTAGTTTTTTTCATAATAACATCTAAAATTTACTCTTTATAACAAAATTAACTCTTACCTATTTCCGATGATGTTTGATAAAACTCTCAACTTCTTCAACTCCTCCTTGATAAACAAGGTATCCGTTGTAAGGTTCCCGTTCGGTTATTTCATCGTTAACCGGTTTTAACATAAGCCGTTTTACTTCATCAGGATCTTGTGACATTCCCATTGCCCAACCTAATTTCACAAAAGCAACTTCCGGCAGCATATTCCCAAGTGGTGTAACACCTTTTGCTAGCAAATCACGCCCTGTATCATACACATACATGTGAACATATCCCCAAAGAGTTTGAAGAGTCATATAAAACTGAACTCCTTTTTCAACGCCTCTTTCTATTGACGGATAAAGTTCCCTGTTTACATGACCAAGTCCTGTCCCAACAATTATTATTCCTTTGTATCCCATATCAACCAAAGCATCAATTATTTCAGGATTCATGTGCGGATAATAATATAACATTGTGACTTTTTCCTCGAAAACAGGAAAAATATCAACATTACGATCTTTTCTACGATGATTATATTTCTTTTTAATCAACTTTATTTCATCTTTTGTAACGGTAGCAATTGGAGTATCTCCAATAGTTCTAAAAGTAGAACGATAAGAAGAGTGCATTTTTCTAACTCTGGTACCACGATGTAGAAATCCATATTCATCAGAAGTAGGACCAAACATACAAACCATAACTTCGGCAATATTAGAATGACCTGCAGTATGAACAGCATGAATAAGATTTAAAGCAGCATCAGAAGAAGGTCTGTCAGAAGAACGTTGAGAGCCAACCAAAACAATTGGCACAGGAGAATTTTGAACCATAAAAGATAAAGCAGAAGCAGTATGATGAAGCGTATCAGTACCATGAGCAATCACTATTCCGTCAACTCCTTTTTCAATCTCTTTTCCTATTGCTTTTGCAAGTTGAATATACTGAGCGGGACCCATATTTTCACTAAAAACAGCAAAAACTTTTTCGGTTGTAAGGTTGCAATAATCAGCAAGTTCAGGAACGGCACCATATAATTCTCCGGGGGAAAAAGCAGGAATAACAGCACCTGTTCTATAATCCAATCGTGAAGCAATAGTTCCTCCGGTTCCAATTAGTTTTACAGACGGTAATCCCTCGGTTGTAGGAAATTGTTTTTCGGGGATTTTATAATTAGCTTTTTTGTAGCCAACTTCTTTGGCTTCTGTAATTGTTTGAATATCCAAACCAATATTATAACCTGTAATTATTTTCAGGACAATATGTTGGTCATCGTCATTTTCAGCACGCGGTAAAACAGTTCCAAAAAAACTACCTCGAGTTGTTGAAAACTCAGCTTGACCCCAAACTCTAACATTGTATTTTTTCAACACTTCAAGAGCGTCACCTTTATATCCTTGAAAGAAATCAACAGTTTCCTTTTGCATAATAATATTAGTTTATTTATGTATTTCTATTTTTTTGACAGACCCTAATTCGGGATAAAATTCGATTTTAACATCACCAGCTTCAAATAATGAAGCAGGAAGAGATTCTATAGTTCCAAGTTGAGCAACAAAAATTGATTTTTGAGCAATAATCTGAGAGTTATATAAAACTCTTAAAACAGCACTTTCAGGTATTCTATATACCAATCCATCATTTTTTTTGATTTTTTCCATTTGCTGATACAAAAACTGATTTTGTTGAAAGCTTCTAATGTTTTGCACATAATTATCAGCATTAATTTCTATAAAAACAGGTGTTCCATACAAATTATCAGCAGGCAATACTCCACTATTTGCAGAAAATTTGAATAAAATTATTTTTTTGTAAAAAACATTTTCATCAGGCACATAACTAAAAGTGTATGTATACCTAATAGTGTCAATTTTCCCGACAAACATCGAAAGATATTCTTTTTCAAGCTCATCAATTCCATCTAACATTATTTGCAAGGCATCACCATCAGGCAAAAAGTCACTATCTCCCTCTCCTACCAAAAGAGCAGCTCTATCGTCTCTTAAAACAAGAATTTGGTCTGCCAAATCTTTAGCTTGTTCTTCGGTTGTTTTAAGTATTACATTCTTCTTTAAAATTGGGATTTTTCTAATAATAGTATCATACACTTCTTCCTGATAAATAGTATCGTAAACTACTTTGTAGTTTTTATCTGAAGTTAATACATTAAAAGTCAATTTTTCAGATTTCTTATTCTGATTATTAGCACCAAAAACATCGAAATTATTATTTTCGTATACAACTTCAGGGCTGTTAAGAGCAATCAAAAAACCTTCTTTAGTTTGAGAAAAACCGTATAACAAACCTAAATCAGTAGTATTTAAAACATAAGTATTCAATGTATCAGGAATCGGAACAGAATGAAAAGCCACATTTGATATTTCAAACTCAGTTTTATTCTCTGTTACAGAGTTTTTCAAAGACCCAAGATAATTTTGAGTGTAATCAGCATAAGGTCCTTTGCTTTGAACTATTTTAAGAACTTCAACTTCTACGAAAATTTTAGTTTTGGGAAGATTATAAATCAATCCCGTAGAAGTATATTTTTTCAAGTTATTTATATTTTGAACCTGAAACAAATTCTTTGTGCTATTACAAGCAGAAAAAAAAGCAACAAGCAACACTAAACTAAACAAATATTTATTCATTTTTCAAAAATTTAAAAATCTCTAAAACAAAGGCAAAAACAAAAGCCAAAACAAAAACCAAAACAAAATAAATTAAACTTTTAACTAATCTTTCATCAATAATTTCCGGATAATCGGAAAAACCATTTACTATAACAACCGGATTATTAGAAGAAATTAGTGCATTTAATTTCACCTTACTAAGCTCTAAATCAACAACGCTAGCCCAGTCTCCAAGACTAAATAAGACAACCTGATTGTTCTTCAATACTTCATTTTCTATTAAGTCATTTAAGCTATCAACAAAATTCAACTTTTCATCAATTATTCTGGTAGAATTTTTTATCGTAACATCTTGGTTTTCAAAAGAAGCACGAATAAATTCATTATTATTACAATAATCTAATATTTTTCCCTGCAGTTCATTTAACTTTGATTTATCTGAAACTTCAACTGTAATCTCAATATTTTGCGGATCCGACTTAAACAAAGCTTTATCTGAATAAATTGCAATATCCATACTTTTAAGGAAAGAAGCATCATCTAAATCAAGAAAAGAACTAATATAATTGTAATTACTAGTTTCGACTTTATCCTGCAAAATAGACAACAACATCGAAACAGGCTGTAAATCTACAACATAAACACCCGAAGAGTTTTCAATAAATAACGTACTTGTTACAATCATTTTTGCCTCATAACGAATTTTTGTGGTACTATATTTATAGATACCAGCTAAAATAGCTATTACAAAAGCAATAATCCAAATTATTTTATGATTACCCAAAAACTTGAATATTTTCAACCCTAATTCTTTCAAATCAATTTCATCATTTTTTTTACTCATAAAAAAAACATTTTAAAAATTACAAAAAAATAAAACCAAAATAGAAAAACAACAGTCAACCAATAAATAAATTAAACACAAGAATAGTAAATTTATCACGATTGTTTAATTGCAAAGTAAAAAAATTTTACTTTTGTTTGTATAAAAAAAATAATAATTATGGAAATAGGAGATAAAGCCTACGAATTTTGCTTGCCAAACGAACTAAACGAAAATATTTGTTTAAAAGATCAAAAAGGCAAATGGGTAATTTTGTATTTTTACCCCAAAGACAACACTTCGGGTTGTACAAAAGAAGCAATTGATTTTACTGAAAAAAGAACAGAATTTACAAATAAAAATGCTGTAATTTATGGTGTAAGTCCTGATAGTATTGTGTCTCATGTTAAATTCATTTCAAAACACACTTTGTCAATTCCTCTATTGAGTGATGAAGAAAAAACTGTTATGAAAGCTTATGGAGCATGGGGTTTGAAGAAAAATTACGGCAAAGAATACGAAGGAGTAATAAGATCTACATTTATTATTAATCCTGATGGAATAATAGCCCATAAATGGCATAATGTTTCAGTTCAGCAAAAAAGAAAAGACGGAATAGTGAAACATGCAGAAATAGTTCTAAAAAAACTAACAGAGCTTCAACAAGATTAAAAGCACATAAACAAAAAATATTGAAACGTCTTGAATCGTTACATAGACAATGTTATTTCTGATTCAGGCTTTTTTCAATTCATAAATTTCAATAAAAAATGAAAAAAACAATTCTACTCCTTTTCGGACTGATAATTACTAATCTGTTATCAGCTCAAAACAATTCGATAGTACCAATTATTCAACAAACAGGTGAATATGTTCAACTTATTGAAGAAAAATATCAACAAAAAGTAGTTCATTTAGAATTTGAGGTTTTAAAAACATCAAAAGAAATATACAGACAGATGTACGCTGATGTACAATATGGAATTATTATTTTTGGAGATGGCAATTTTAAAAATTTAAGCCTAATATCATCATTTGTAGAAGACGACGATTGGAAAGTAGTAATCGACGAAGAAGGACAAGACGGAATAGTAATGTTATATTTTACTTTTGAAAAAACAGATTTTTACAGATTTGAAATCTTAGCTGATTTAAAAGCAGAATCAGATTACGGTTATTATAGCTTTTTAATTTTCAGATAAAACGCTTTTTTTGACGAAAGATTTGTCAATAAAGGCTCTTTTGAATACTTTTAGACCATAAACTTTAAAAAAACAACTCATGAAATTTAAAATTATCACATTACTATTATTATTTGCCGGAATGAATTTATTCGGGCAAACTGTCATTCACAATGGACAAGAAGTTTCAGGAAAATGGACAAAATCAGGTTCACCTTATATTATTGAAGGAGAAGCTATTGTTCCAGATGGTGAAAAATTAACAATAAAACCCGGCGTTGAAGTGCAATTTAAAACCGGAACGGACATCGATTATAGAGATTATTACGGAGACAGAAATCCTAATTTTGATGTAGGCTTTTTGAGAGTAAACGGAACAATTATAGCCAAAGGCAAAAAAAACAAAATGATTCTTTTTACTAGTAAAGACAAATACGGAAAATGGGGCAACGTTTTTATGGAAAATTCTTCTGACAATATTTTTGAATATTGCCATGTAGAAAAATCTCAATATCTACGTTCGGTAACAGAAGACGACAATGCAACCGGAGCAATTTCATTTATTGCTTCTTCGGGAATTGTAAAAAACTGCATTATAGAAAATTCATGGTCGGGAATAAATTGCAAGCAGAAATCAATGCCTGAAATTCAAAATTGTGTTATTTATAACAACGAATATGGAGTAGAAGCCAATTCTGATTCAAAACCTAATGTAGTTAACTGTATAATATGGAATAACGCCACCTGTTTTTATATAAATCCCGGGGCTTCAATTAAAATTTCTTATTCCTTAATTCAAGATGATTTCAAAGAAGAAGGGTTATTCGACAAAGGGGATAATATATATGGGAAAGACCCAAGATTAGATGGAAATTTTAAATTAAAAGATAATTCCCCTTGTATAAAAAAAGGAAAAGATAACAGCAACATGGGAATAAAATTCTAATTCAGAAATACTAAAAAAGAAATACTTCAAAAAATCTACTTTTTGAAGTATTTTTTTTATATCCATGTCTCAAAAAAATTAGCATATTTGCAAAAAAAAGATAAAATGACTGACATAAAAACAATTTCATTAGAAGATATTAAAGAATTTCTAAAAGCAAATAACGAAAAAGAATTTAGAGCTAAGCAGATTTTTCATTGGTTATGGCAAAAAAATGTTCAGAATTTTGAGGAAATGACAGACCTTTCCAAAGGATTGAGAGAAAAACTCCAAACGGAATTTATTATCAATCCAATAAAAATAACTTACACTGCAAATAGTTCCGAAGATCAAAGCAGTAAATTTGCATTTTCCACACACGACAATTTATATATAGAAGGAGTTTTGATTCCTGATAATAAAAGAGTTACTGCTTGTATATCAACACAAGTCGGTTGTCCGCTTGCGTGCACATTCTGCGCAACCGGCACAATGGGACTAAAAAGAAACTTAACTACCGGAGAAATTTACGAACAAGTTTTTCTACTAAATCAAGAAGCAGAAAAAAAACATAGTAGAGGGCTTACAAACATTGTTATAATGGGCATGGGAGAACCATTGCTAAATTTAGACAACACGCTTAGAGCAATAGATTTCATAACAGGAAAAACAGGTCTGGCAATGTCTCCGCAAAGAATTACACTTTCAACAGTAGGACTAATCAAACAACTGAAAAAATTAGCCGATGCAAATCCTAAATTCAATCTTGCTATTTCTCTTCATACGGCTATTAACACAAAACGAAGCAGAATAATGCCTGTAAATATTCATCACTCAATACCTGAGCTGATTGAAGCACTAAAATATTACTACGAAAAAACACAAAATAGAATTACATTTGAATATTTACTAATTGGTGGGCTAACAGATACAATGGAAGACGCAAAAGCTTTGGCAATATTTTGCAGAAATTTTCCGACAAA
Organism: Bacteroidales bacterium; assembly: GCA_016938685.1. Taxonomy (GTDB): domain Bacteria; phylum Bacteroidota; class Bacteroidia; order Bacteroidales; family JAFGUD01; genus JAFGUD01. The sequence goes on from JAFGUD010000235.1 coordinate 6,971, forward strand.
AGTAAACTTAATAGAATTTAACCCTGTTGCACATACAGATTATAAAAAATCTAAGGCGGAAGACGTAGATAATTTTTATGAATTTTTGAAATCTAAAAACATGGTAGTTACCATAAGAAGAAGCAAAGGGCAAGACATTGATGCAGCTTGCGGACAATTAGCCTTAAAAACTAAAAACACAGAAAAATAAAAATGCGGAAACTGATTATAACATTGTTTTTCTTTTTTTTCATTCTAAATTCTTTCGGCCAACAAACTGATATTTTAGAAAATATTTACACTATTGAAAATAATATTTTAACAAAGAAGAATCTGAAAACCAATGAGATATACAGTTACAAAAACGATGCCTTGGGAGATATTACAAGCATAGATGTTTCAAATCCATTCCAAATTTTGATTTTTTACAAACAATTTAATACTTGTGAAATAATCAGCGAAAAATTTGCAAAAAAACAAACAATAAATTTTGACAATTTTGATATAAAATCTGACGCAATATGCAATTCCAGCTCAAATGGCATTTGGATTTATGATGATATTCAACAATATTTAATAAATTTTGACTTAAATTTACAAGAAATAAATTTTAAAAAACACTTTGTTGCTTACGCTAGTGTCATTCTGATTTTTGAGCAAGAGAATTATATTGTTTTAACAACTACAAACAAAATTTATATTTTAAATAACTTATGTAAAATTAAAAATAGTTATGATGTTAACTACAAAAAGCACACTATAAATAAAAATAATATAATGATTGAAGATTTGGAAGGAAAAACTTATCTTCAAAAAAACGGAAAATTAGAAAAAACGAACAATTAAACCTCAACCATGGCTTTTAAATCGGGAAAAAATTTCCGTATATGTTTTTCAACAACATACTTTGTTTCTTCTTTAAATTTACAATTCTGACAACTTTCTCCATATCTAACTTTCAGAACAAAATCGTCGGTTAACTCAACAAATTCAATATCCCCGCCATCTTCCTGCAAATATGGTCTAATTTTATCCAGAGCCATTTTAACTAAATTAATATTTTGTGAATTATCCATATTCGCCAGAGTTGAAAAAAAGCTAAAAATTAATTTTTTAAAATAAATCCCGAAAGGTCAAAGACACTTTCGGGATATAAAAATTCATTATTTTGTTGTAATTTCTACAATTTTAGTAGGATCTAACTTTTCATTTCTTTCATTAAGCTGTTTTACTACATTGTCGGCAATTTCCAACATCACTTTTGATTCAATGCTACCTTCTTGCATAATAGCAGGTTTTCCATTATCGGCATTTTCAACAATATTTTCAACCAAAGGAATTTGACCTAAGAGTTTTAAGTTAAATTTATCGGCTAACTTTTGCCCACCACCTTTTCCGAAAATATGATATTTTTTATCAGGAGCATCAGCAGGAGTAAACCAAGACATGTTTTCAACAATACCTAAAATCGGAACTTCAATTTTATTAGCTTTAAACATTCCAATTGACTTAATAACATCAGCAACTGCAACTTGTTGAGGAGTTGTAACAATAACAGCACCTGTAACAGGTATTGTTTGAACCATAGTCAAAGGTACATCACCGGTTCCAGGAGGTAAATCAATTACAAAATAGTCTAAATCGCCCCATTTAACGTCATTAATAAGCTGTTTTACGGCGCTTGTAGCCATAGAACCACGCCAAATAAGAGCATCCTCTTCTTTTACAAAAAATCCGATAGAGATAAGTTTAATTCCAAATTTTTCAAAAGGAATAATGTAATCTTTTTCGTCAATTTTTTCAACCATTGGACGTTCAGTTGTTAATCCAAACATAGTTGGAATAGAAGGTCCGTAGACATCAGCATCAAGAAGCCCAACTTTTGCACCTGTTTTTGCCAAAGCAATAGCCAAATTTGTAGAAACTGTAGATTTGCCAACTCCTCCTTTGCCGGAAGCAACAGCAATAATATTTTTTACTTTATCCAATGGATTTTCAGCAACCTGTGGATTAACATTTACTTTTTGAAATTCTAATTTTTCGGCAGTAACAGTAAGGTTTAGATTATAACCTGCTTTTTTTATGTCTGTTAAAACATTTGAAACAACTTTTTCTAGAGAATTTTTTAATGGAGACGATTTTTTATCTAAATCAATTTTCAGATTAATGTTTTTGTCTTCAATTTGTAATTCTTTGATATATTCGCTAACAGGCTTATTTGATTCCGGAACAATAATGTCTTTTAACTTGCTGATAATTAAATCTTTTGTAACTTCCATCTTTGTATTTTTTTTCTTATTTTTATTTAGTTTAAATAAACATTACAAAGATAAAATAAATTTCAGGTTTTCAAATTATTTAAAAACATGTTCCATTATAACCTGACTTGCACCTTTATTTTTGCAAACATAGTTTTTTGCTTTTTCAGAAGTAGCCGAAATAAAATTAAGGTCTGAGAGAAAGGTTTTAACAATTGTATTAAACTCTTCAGAATCAGTAATTGAAAAAGCAGCTTTGAGTTCGATCAAATCTTTAGCTTCGTTAAATTTTTTAAAATTCGGACCAAAAATAACCGGCATTCCATAAACAGCAGCTTCAAGAATATTGTGTATTCCTGCACCAAAACCACCTCCAATATAAGCTATTTTACCATACTTATATATCGAAGCCAACATTCCTATATTGTCAATAATCAAAACCTGATATTCAGAAACAGACTCTAAATTAGCTTTTGAATATCTTACAACTTTTTTGTTTAGCAATTGCAAAAGGTCAATTATTCTATTTTCTTCGATATTGTGAGGAGCAATAATAAATTTAATATCATCAACATTAGAATTAATAAATTGGGAAATAATTTTTTCATCACTTGGCCAAGTACTTCCGGCAACAAAACAAATGCTATTACCTGCAAATTCTTCAATAATATTAAAATCAACAGATTTTTCCGATATTTCAATTACTCGATCAAATCTAGTATCTCCGGCTATTGTAACAGTTTCTATTCCAATGTTTTTCAATAAAAACAATGATTCTTTATCCTGAACAAAAAAATGATTAAAACATTTTAAAACCTCAGCATATTTTTTACCTTTTCTTTTAAAAAAAATTTGATTTCTGCGAAAAACACCGGAAACAAGAAACAATGGAATATTCTTTTTGTGAATTTGTTGAATATAATTAACCCAGAAATCGTATTTAACAAAAAACACCAGAGATGGGTTTATCAATTTTAAGAACAAATTTGCATTTTTCTTTGTATCAACAGGTAGATAAAAGACATAATCTGCGCTCTCATAATTTTTTCGAATTTCGTAACCGGAAGGAGAAAAAAAAGTAATCAATATTTTTTTGGAAGTATTTTGTCGTTTTATTTTTTCAATCAAAGGCCTGGCTTGCTCAAATTCACCCAGCGATGAAACATGAAACCAGATAACATTTTCTGAAGCAATATTCAATTGTGATATTTTAGCAAAAATATTTTTTCTTCCTTTAATCCACAATTTTGCTTTGGGGTTAAAAAAAGAAGCTAACCACACTAAAAAAGCATAACCTCTAATACCTATTGAATAAAAAAATCTAAAGAGCATTTTTTTTTATTTAAACCATTTGGCTATTTTTGAACTAAACCCCGGCAAACAAAAAACAACAACTTTATCATCAGGCAGTAATTGAGTGTCCCCGACCGCAATAAAAGGCATTTCTTGTCTAACTATACCTCCGATTATTGCTTGCTCAGGAAAGTCCAAATCTTTAATGGGTTTACGAATAACCTTAGAACTATTGTGAACTACAAATTCTAGTATTTCAGCCTGCGTGTCTGTAAAATACTGAATACTAAGAACTTCTGCATCAATCACAAGAGCAAAAATTTTACTGGCAGCAATAAGTTTTTTATTAACAACATAATCAATCTCAGATGATTTCGCTAAATCAAAATAATCAATATTTTCTATTTCTGCAAAAGTATTTTTTACACCAAGTTTCTTCGCCAACATACAAGAAAGCATATTTATTTCAGAATTTCCGGCAACTGCAATAAAGGCGTCTGTTTTACCAATCCCCTCATCAAGTAAAAAATCAGCAGTTCTGGCTTCCGAATTTAAAACAAGAGTATCTTTTAACATATCAGCAATCTCAAAACTTTTGTCTCTAAGTTTTTCAAACAATTTTACATAACAATGCTTTTCTAATAATTTTGCAACCTTAACACCAATTCTACTACCACCCAAAATCATTACATTTTTTATATCGTGTTCATGTTCCCCTATAATAGAAGACACAATAGTTCTACCTTTATCATCTGTAATAATGTACAAAATATCATTAAGTAAAATAGTATCTTTTCCTCTTGGGATTATTGTGTCAGACTCACGAACAATAGCAACAATTCTAGCAACAACCCCCGGGAAAAGCTGAGCAATATCACTCAAGTTTTTGTTAACAAGATCCGACTTTTCTGTAATACGAATAGTATATAAATTAAGTTTTCCGGAAGCAAAGCTTATTGTTTTCAATATTCCCGGCTGCTTTAAATGATTATAAATTTCTTCACTCGCTAGAATTTCGGGATAAATAAGAATATCCACACCTAAATCCCTTAACATTTGCTCATTGTCTTCAACCAAATACTCTGAATTATCAATTCTGGCAACAGTTTGTTTTGCACCTAATTTTTTCGCTAAAATTGCACTTAATATATTTGTTTCCTGATAATTAGACACTGCAATAAATAATTTGGCCTTCCCAATTTCAGCTTCTTCAAGTATCTGACGAGAAGATGCAGTTCCAAAAACAGTCATAACGTCATAATGAGATGCAATTTCGTGTAAATTATCTCTATTACTATCAATAATAACAACATCATGATTATTATCAGTAAACATTTTAACTAAATGAGTACCAACATTTCCGGCTCCGGCTATAACAATTCGCATTCTAAAAAAATTTTTCAATAATATAAATACTCTACTTTGAATATATTTGACAAAAAGCAAAGAAAATTTCGGAGCGCAAATTTACTAATATTTAAACAAAATACAATCAAAAAAGAAACTGTTAAGCCTCAAAAAAAGTGATAATATTTGTTAATTGATAAACAAAAATTGACAATTGTTTTTATATTTGCCGAGTTTTAAGCAATAATATACTAAATCAAAAAATAGAACAATGACTGATTTTAAGAAATTTAACTTAATCGGAGGTTGGATAGTTTTTGCTATTGCAGCATTTACATATATTTCGACAATGGAGCCGACTTCCAGTCTGTGGGACTGCGGAGAATTTATAGCAACATCATACAAATTAGAAGTAGGACATCCTCCGGGAGCACCTCTTTTTATGATGATTGCAAAAGTTGCGTCACTACTTTCCTTTGGTAATCTCACAAAAGTAGCAATGACAATGAACTTAGTTTCTGCATTATCAAGTGCATTTACAATATTATTCTTATTTTGGTCTATAAGTTATATTGCCAGAAAAATAATTCTTAGAAATTCAGACGAAAAAGTTCTTTCAAAAGGTCAATTGTACGCAGTTATTGGAAGTGCTGCTGTGGGAGCTTTAGCATATACATTTAGCGATTCATTTTGGTTTTCTGCAGTAGAAGCAGAAGTTTATGCAATGTCATCTCTATTTACGGCGGTAGTTTTTTGGGCTATCCTGAAATGGGACGAACAAGCGGACGAACCACATTCTGACAGATGGATAATACTAATAGCTTATTTAATGGGGCTTTCAATTGGAGTTCACTTACTTAACTTGCTTGTAATTCCTGCAATAGCATTGGTTTACTATTTCAGAAAATTCAAACCAACAATAGGAGGTTCTTTTTTAGTGCTAATTGGGTCAGGAGTTGTTCTTCTTTTTGTTATGTACGGAGTAATTCAAGGATTAGTTGGGGTTGCTTCCGGATTTGAAAAAATGTTCGTTAACTCATTCGGATTACCTTTTAATTCAGGGCTATTATTCTTTCTTGTAATACTTATCGGTGCTATAGTAGGACTTTTATATTGGACAAAGAAAAATTCAAAACAAGTAATACATACTTCTCTGTTAGCATTTTTAGTGATAATAATTGGATATTCTTCATTTGCAATGATAATGATTCGATCTGCTGCAAATCCTCCAATTGATGAAAACGACCCTGAAAACACATTTGCTTTAAAATCATACTTAAATCGCGAACAATACGGTGACAGACCACTTATTTCGGGGCAATACTACGATGCTGATGCAGTTGATAAAATAGACCTTTTCACTTATGTTAGAAGTGGGGAGAAATATATCAAAGTTAAAAAAACAAACCCAAAATATTTGTACGACCCCAAAAGAACAACTATTTTCCCAAGAATGTACAGTTCAAGTCCTGAACATATTCAGGCATACAAAACATGGGGGAATGTTAAAGGAAGTAAAGAACCTACTTTTGCAAACAATATGGTTTTTTTCATGAATTATCAGGTAGGTTTTATGTATTTTAGATATTTTGCCTGGAACTTTATAGGAAAACAAAATGATATTCAAAATCACGGAGGTCCACTAAACGGAAATTGGTTAAGTGGAATACCTTTTCTCGATAAAATTGTTTCTCCACAAGAAGATATACCAGATAAATGGAAAAACGAAGAATCAAGAAACACCTATTTCTTCTTACCTCTAATTTTAGGGATTTTAGGTTTTGTTTTTCACTTAAGCAAAGAAAAACAATCATTTTGGGTAGTCTTTTTATTATTCTTCATGACAGGTATAGCAATTGTTTTATATCTAAACCAAACCCCTTATCAACCACGCGAACGGGATTATGCTTATGTCGGTTCATTTTACGCTTTTTCTATATGGATTGGCTTAGCTGTTATTGCGGCTTACGATGCTATTAAATTTATTAAAAATAACGCAACAAGAGCGATTGCTGTAACCGCAGTAATGCTTCTTGTTCCTGTACTAATGGCTTTCCAAAACTGGGATGACCATGACCGTTCAGGAAGATATCACACATTGGCTTTTGCTTCAAATTATCTAAATTCTTGCGCTGATAACGCAATCTTATTCACTTTTGGAGATAATGACACATTCCCATTGTGGTTTGCTCAAGAAGTTGAAGAAGTTAGAACTGACGTTAGAGACGTAAATCTTAGTCTTTTCAGCACAGATTGGTACACGAACCAAATGAAACGTAAAGCATACGATTCCGATCCAATTCCTGTTTCATTAGACGAAAGCACTTATTTAGTTGGAACAAGAGACGTTGTTTTTGTTAAAGACAATCCAAATGTATTATTTGAGGAAAAATATCAAGCTAACAAAAAAGAGCTTGAACCATTTTATATTGACTTATACAACGAAATGATGATTGTTGTAGAAAACTCTAGTTTCAAAACACAATATCCTTCTGACTATGAAACATTATCAAAAGGATCAAATTCATTAGGATTACAAGGTTTTATAGCTTTTGTAAATACATTAAGCGCTAATGCTGAAAAATTGGGAATTGACAAAGAATCTATTGAATCTTTAAAAACAAATGTTAATAATTTTACACAAAAAGTAGCAGATTCTTATGCTCCTATCGATGCTGTTATGAAATTTGTAATTTCTGATGATCCAAATACAAAATTGGGTTACGGAGATGAGAAAGTTGATTATTTGCCAACAAAAAAATTACTTATTCCTGTTGACAAACAAAAAATTATTGATTTAGGATTTATACCTAAAGAAGACGAAGACAAAATTGTTGACAACGTTAAGTTTACCATAAACAAACAATATTTGCTTAAAGCACAATGGTTAATTCTTCAAATGCTTGCAGAAAACAACTGGGAACGACCAATTTATTTTGCAACAAGTATTGGAAATGAAAATTACATGGGATTAACAAGTTATTTCCGTTTAGAAGGATTTGCATACAGATTAGTACCTATTAAAACTCCTCCGAAAGAACAAGGTGTGTTTGGGGATATCAATACAGATATTCTTTATGACAATGTAATGAACAAATTCACCTGGGGAAATATTAACGAACCAGGATACAATGTTGATCATTATGTAGAAAGGACAATTGCTGTGATGGACATTAGAGATTTATTCCATCGTTTAGCAAAAGCCTTAGTTGAAGAAGGGAAAGAGGAAAAAGCATTAGAAGTTCTAAATAAAGTAGTTGAAGTTCTTCCTGATTATGCAATTCCTTATGACTATTCAATGTTACCAATTATCGAAGATTATTATTTAATAGGTGAATTTGAGAAAGGAAATCAAATAGCTTATGTAATTCTGGACAATTATGCTCAACAATTGCAGTATTTCTCTCATTTTAAAGGTGAACAAGCAACATTTATTGAAAGAGATCAAACAATTGCGGTTTATGTGCTTCAACAACTTTATGCTTATGCAACTGAATACGAACAAGAAGAGTTATTGAACAAAGTAGCTCCTATATTTCAAGCAAATATAGATAAAGCAAATTTTAACATGCAATAGACAAAAAAAACAATAAATATAAAGCCAATTCCATTGAATTGGCTTTTTTTATATAATAATTTAAAACGGCATTAAATATAATTCAAAAAAAAATATTTTAAATTCAATGTTTGATTTTTATTGATTTTTTGATAATTTTACACAATAAAGCACTCACAAATGGAACAACCCGAAATAATAAAAAAATTAGCTGAAAGTTTAAATTTTGAGTTTAATGAAGTTAGCAGTGTACGTAGTATTTTCTTTGATTTAGCTGAAAAAGAAGCAACATATTCGCTAAATAATTCAAACGAAATTATCGGTCTTAAAATCAAAGGTTTTGAACTTCAGGAAATTCCGGATGAAATTACAGAACTAAAATCTCTTTCAGTTTTAAATTTCAGCAGAAATAAATTTTCAGATCTTAATCCTTTAAAAAGTCTATTTGAACTAACTGCTTTGAACCTAGACGACAACAAAATTTCGGACTTAGAACCAATATCTAATCTTCTGAAAATAAAATGGTTAAACCTACAATTTAATGAGATTTCAGACATAAATTCGGCATATAAATTAAAGCAGTTACGAAAACTTTATCTAGATAATAATTCCATTAACAATATCAGCGGAATAAGCCGATTAACATATCTCACGGAATTATCGCTGGTTTCAAACAATATAAAAGACATTAAACCTTTAACTTATAACAATAACCTAAAAAAACTGGATCTTTCAAACAACAAAATAATTGATGTTTCCGAAATAATTAAACTTACAAATCTTGAAGAATTAAATATTTCCAGAAATAAAATTACTGTAGTTCCTGATTTAAGAGCAATACGAACACTTGTTTCATTTAAAGTTTCATATAATAAAATAAAATCGACCAAAGTTTTTGAAGGGCTTAGATGTTCAATTGATGCAAATGGAAATCCAATAAAAGATGTCTATATTTTTAACGAACCACAAAAAGGTGTTTTGTATATTGATGGACTTACCAATATTACTGCAAATATTTTAGACCAGATTGTTACAGAAAAAGGATCAATGGCAGGAATTTTCGGTAAATGGGGACGAGGAAAAACTTTTTTCTGGAAAGTGCTTCGCACCAAAATGGAGCAAAAAAATTATCAGATAGTAGAATTTTTAGCTTGGAAATATCACGACACACCTGCTTCTTGGGCATATTTATACGAGGCATTCGCAAAAAAATATTTCAACAAACCTCAAAATAAATTTTCATTAAAATGGATTTCGTACATTATAAAAATAATAATCACAAATTTCCGAAGAGAACCAATTTTAAATTTTTTTCGCCTTATTATCGGCGTTTTTGTTCCTATAATGCTCTATTTTGGAGTTAAAAGAAACATTGACAATTTTAGTGGTAATTTTGAATTTTTAGATGGACTGGAATTTAATATTGGATTTTGGGGTACTTATATCTCGGTTATAGGTTATTATTTTTCAAAGATATACAGCCTTAATATGCCTAATATTTTCAAGCGAATTTCCGCCAAAAAATTTGAAAATTTACTGGGAATGCAAGCAACAATAGAAAAAGAATTTGTTTTTTTGTTCAAAACATGGAAAAAGAAAGTTATTCTTTTTGTTGATGACCTTGACAGATGCAGCGAAGACCACATTCTGAACATCATCGACTCTTTACGAATAATGACTGAAAATCAAATAATATCAGAAAATTTAACCATTTTAGCCGCTATTGACGAAAGAATATTAAAGCGCGTTATCAAAAATAAATACAAAGAAATGGTTGAGGACGATAAACAAATTATTCATAACCTCACTCGCGAATACCTCGATAAATTATTTCTTTTCGGCATAAAACTTTCAGCTTTAAGCAACGAAGAAAAAATAGATATTTTTGATAATTACACAAACAATCTTCAAGTTCTTTTTGGTTCTCTAACCTACGATATGAACGATAAAAACTTTGACACAGAAATACAACGTGTTTACAGAGAAGACTTTACATTTATCAGAAAATATCTAAAACTTGTTACAGAAATTACACCACGACAAATCAGAATTATTTACAATAAATATATTTTAGCCAACGAAATATTAAAATTAAAATCGAATCAAATAGAATTAAGCAATGACCAAAAAGAAATAATTATTGCTCTAATAATGTGGTTTTCAATAGAAAGCAAAATAGAAGACTTAAATTCATTTTTCAAAAATGTAACTGAAACCGAAGACAAATTCACGCTAAAGTTATTTAACAAAGAATTTGAATCAAGCGGTAAAATGTGGCACAAATACATAGACATTGTTCGCGCTACGGTTCCTTATTAGTGAAAAGTTGAAAGAAAGAAAATGGAAGAAAATATTGAACGTTAAAAATTAAAAACTTGACGAACTCAACTAACTATATTGAACTTTTTTGTATATTTATCGCAAGAAAAATCAGTTAAACAGTAAAGTTTGGACTACTTTTTGACTATTTTATAAAAACATTAAAATTATGACAGAAAATCAAAATATTAGACAAAACGTAAAGCTTTATTTAAAAAACAGAGATTATAAAAAAGCAATTGAATACCTTGATACACATGCAGAAACAGAAAATGTAAAAAATAAAATATCAACCAATCTTTCAGAATACAAAACCCTTGAACAAAAGCTAAATAAAAGTCAAATTGATAATAAATCTTTTTTTTACGGTGTAAATAAAGTTGTAATGGATATTTTGGATATTATTGACGAAATTACCGGAGAACCTGAAAATGACTGGGATTTTATTGACGAACTTAACAGCACTTTAAAATTTAACCTTGTTGATGCTCCTGAAAATGGCATGAAACAACAACAAGACTTGCATGAAAATTCTAACAATTTTGACAAAATTCATTTAAAAAAAGAAGATATTAAAGATCAGGAAATCAGCCTAAAAGACACTATACGAAAACTCATAAATCAACTCCACAAATACGAAGAAATGGAAATTTCAGCCACTGATGCCGAGGAAAGAAAAAGATACCACGATATTATTGACGGAATTAACAGTCAAATACTTAGCTATTCAAAAAAATTAAAAGAACTAATACCCGAAGAAAAAACAAATGTCAAATAGAAATTTTCAAGACGACACCAAAACACCTATTAAAAATGGTCTTTTTCAATTCGGCACATACAATAAATCTTTTGATAACATTAACCTGCTCGAAGCAAAAAAACCTCTCGGAAATTTCAGTCCGCTTTTTCTAAAAAAGTTCAAATTGAAAGAATGGCAAGCTTTTCAGATTGGAAATGAACGTTTTTTTATTCTTGTAGCTATTTATAATGCCAAATTTACCGGAGTTGTACAATTTTTTATTTATGATAAAATTGAAAACAAACAATATTTCTACAAAATACAACCTTTGCCAATTAATTTAAAAGTCCCCGATAAACTCACAAATTCCGTAGCTGAATATAAATCTTCAAATTTTCATATCAAAGCAGAATATTCTGCAAAAGGAGAAATTATAGTAAAGGCTTCTAGCAATAATTTAACTAAATTACCAAATTTTGAAGCTGAATTTTATGCTGATTTGAACGAAAACACTCCCCAAGTTGTTTGTGTTCCATTTGGTGAAAATAGAGGCATGTATTCACAAAAATCTGCCTTGAAAACGAAAGGAAAACTCAAAATTGGGAATGAAAATTATGAATTTAAGCAAGAAAACAGTTTCCTGATACTAGACGACCACAAAGGATATTACCCAAATCCGATGATTTACGATTGGTGTACAGGCGCAAAAAATGACAACAATAAATTAATTGCTTTCAACCTAACAGATAATCAATCAATTGATTCCGAAAAATTTAACGAAAATTGTATTTGGATAGACAAAAAAATTCATCTTCTGCCACCTGTGAAATTTACACGCCCCGAAGGAGTTCAAAAAACGTGGATAATAAAAGACAAAAACGGAATGATTGATATTGAGTTTACACCAACTGTAAAAAATGAATTTATACTAAACTTTCTTGTGATAAAATCGGATTATTACGGTCCTTTTGGACACTTCAAAGGTTATATTCAACCCGAAAATTCAGAAAAAATAATAATAGACGGATATTTTGGAATGGGAGAACAAAAATATATTCGTGGTTAAAACCACTTTTTGCGTAAAACAAACCACGAAAATTTCAGTCCATTTCTCACATGAATAAATGAAGTAGTCAAAAACCCGTAATATTTTGACATGATTCTAAATCTTTCACGTAAACTTTTAATCAAACGTTTTTTTGTAAGTCCACCATCAAGATATCTTATAATTGTTTGATTTGTATTTTGTATATTTTCGGCATTTTTCATTATACGCACGCACCAATCAAAGTCGCTGGAAAACTTGTATTTAAGATTATAATTTGGTGCTAATTTTCGGGCAGGAATAAAAGCCTGATGACTAACAAGCATTCCGTTTTTGAACGATTTCCAATCGAGTTTTTCGGGAGCAGAAAGTCTGCGTTTGCCTTTAATTTCACCTTGTTCATCAATTATTACAGTTTCGCCGTAAAAAATATCAACTTGCTTATTTTCAGCAGAAGCAAACATTTTTTCAACTGTTGTTTCATCAAAAAACAAATCTCCTGAATTAAGAAAACAAATATAATCACCGGAAGTTTTCTGCAATCCTTTGTTCATGGCATCATAAAGACCTTTGTCAGGTTCGCTATTCCAAAAATCTAATTTATCATCATACTTTTTAATAATATCAACGGTACCGTCATTTGAGGCACCATCGATAATTATGTATTCTATTTTATCGTACGTTTGTGACAAAACAGAATTTATAGTTTTTTCGATGTGTATTACATCATTAAAAACAATTGTAACTACTGATAACTTCATAATATTCAATAAACAATCAGAAAATTTTTCAATCGGTGAATAATCAATAAAAAAAACAAATATTTACACATTGACAGATTGAAATATTGACTGATTAAAATATTTACACATTGACAGATTGAAATATTCACTGATTAAAATATTTACACATTGACAGATTGAAATATTGACTGATTGAAAAATTTAGTTGTCTCTTTTCTCAAAATTTTCCTTATCCTTATTTTTTACTCGTCTGATAACCAGAACTATAATAGCAACAATTACAAAAAGTGCACCTAAGCCATAAAGACTAAATATTGCTGCTACAATACCTAAACCTCCCATGTTATTGAACTTTTACAGCTGTTCCATAAGCTAACATTTCCGAAGCACCTTGCATAATAAGCGAAGTAGCAAAACGCATATTAATAATTGCATCTGCACCCATTTTTTCGGCATCCTGAATCATTCTTTGAAAAGCTTGTTCGCGTGCATCTGCCTGTAATCTAGTGTATTCTGATATTTCGCCACCAACAATATTTTTTAAACCGGCAAAAATATCTCTACCAATATTTCTAGCTCTTACTGTACTTCCTCTTGCAACACCTAATATTCCAACGATTTCCTTTCCGGGAATATAATCCGTAGTAGTTATTATCATAGTTGTAAATTTTAAAAGTTAAAAATCATATCAAAAATACAACAATTTTTACAACCATCAAACGAATATTCTTGTCTATTAAAAAAATTTATAATTTTAGCTGAAATTTTTCACAACCTCAAAGCTTAATACCATTGAGAAATATCGGAATTTTAATAGTATTACTCCTTCTTTTTTCACCATTTGTTAATGCGCAACGCGAAGCAAACATTTGGTATTTTGGAATTCACGCCGGAATTGATTTCAACTCGGGAGTTGCCGTTCCTTTAACAGACGGAAAAATAAATCGCTGGGAAGGAGTTGCAAGTTTCTGCGATAGTTTGGGCAATCTTTTATTTTACACTGACGGAGATAGTGTTTGGAACGCTATTCATGAACCCATGGAAAACGGCTACGATTTATTAGGCGACCCAAGTTCTACTGAATCGGCAATTATAATTCCCTATCCCGATAACGATTCTCTTTATTACATCTTTACAATTGACGAAGAAGGAGGAGAAGACGGACTTTGTTATTCAATCGTTAACATGAACAACAACAACGGATTAGGTGCAATAACAACAAAAAACATACAATTAGTAACTCCGGTAGTAGAAAAATTAACAGCCGTCAGACACAAAAACAACTCTGATTTTTGGGTAATTTCTCATGGTTGGGAAACAGACTCGTTTTTTGTTTACATAGTAACTCCAACAGGAATTAACCCAACACCACAAATATTTGAAGTAGGCGCTATCCACAAAGATATAGGCCTGCATGGCAACAACGCAGTTGGATATTTACGTGTATCACCTGATGGTTCAAGATTAGCATCAGCATTACAAGTTTCTCAGCTTTTTGAAGTTTTTGATTTCGATAACGAAACCGGAGAAATATCAAACCCAATTTCAATTCCTCAACCTATTGGTAGTCCTTATGGAGTAGAATTTTCTCCTGATGCCTCAAAATTATACATGACAAGCGGTTACGATTTATATCAGGCAGATATTACTCTTGCAACCGAAGAAGATATTAATAACTCGGTTACTCTAATCGGTAGCTCTGAAACAAGTAATTTTTTCGGTGCAGTTCAATTAGCTACCGACGGTAAAATTTATCTTGCACACGAATTTAATGATTACTTAGGAGTAATTAACGACCCAACAGAAGCAGGAGATTCTTGTCATTTTGAACTATACGGATTTTATCTTGCCGGAAAACAAAGCAGAATGGGATTACCTGATTTTATTCAAACCTACTTTTTACCGCCTGATTTTAAATATATTAACTTCTGTTTTGGCGACAGCACATTGTTTTTTATTGCCGATACTTTTGGAATAGATTCTGTTTCGTGGAATTTTGGCGATACACTTTCGATAGAAAACACAAGCAAAGATTTTTCTCCAAAACATGTCTATTTATCAGCCGGAAAATATTTTGTTATCCTTACTTTGTGGAAAAACGGCGTAGATTATTACAAAAAACAAATCATACAAATAAACCCTTTACCAAACATTTTTTTAGGAAATGACACTCTTATTTGTAGCGGTGATTCGATAATGCTTGTTGCAGAATGCACCGAAAGCACATTTTTATGGAATACTTTATCAACCGATTCAACAATTTGGATAAATAGTTCAGGAGAATATTCAGTTTTAGTAACCAAAAATTATACATATTGCCAAAATTCAGACACAATTTTTCTTGATATTTCTCCACTTCCAAGTTTCAACATCGGACAAGACACAGGTTTTTGCAAAAATGATTCTATTTTACTACACGTTGAATATGAAAACGCACAATTCCTATGGAATACCGGAGAAACAAACGATTCTATTTATGTCGAAATTCAAAATACTTATATTTTAGAAATTACTGATACACTTGGATGCAAAAACAAAGACACTATTTTTATAGAAGAATATCAACTTCCAAGTTTTAATTTGGGCAACGATACTGTTATCTGCCCCGAAACACAAATCAACATAACAACCAATATTTCAGGCATTTATCTTTGGTCTGATTCAACAACTGCAAATTACATCACAATAAATCAAGGAGGAGAATTTTGGTTAAAAATTACAAATGAAAATTCATGTACTTTTAGCGACACAATAATAATAACAGATAAAAATTTTCCTATTGTAAATTTAGGAAACGACACACTAATTTGCGAAGACGATTATTTAATACTAAAAGCAAGTCCGGTTGACTGTTATTATTTATGGTCTGACGGAACAAACGGAAATGAATTTGAAGTTTCAGAACCGGGCAATTATATTCTTTATTCAACAAATATTTGCGGAACCGATGTCGATTCAATTTTTGTCGATTTTGAATATTGTGGCGAAATTTATATCCCAAATATTTTCACACCAAACAATGATGGGATAAATGAAACTTTCTACATAAAAGGCATTTTGCACGAAACCTGGCAAATTTTTATTTACAATCGTTGGGGCGAAATAGTTTATGAATCAGAAGATTACAAAGGAGACTGGGACGGCGGAAAATGTTCAGAAGGAACTTATTATTACATTCTACAAAAACCCGATACTGAAACTATTTTTTCAGGACATGTAAGAATTTACAGATAAAATTTTCATCAAAAAAAGAAAACTTTTAGTGTTTTCAATCGTTACATTTTATAAACTCTAAATTATAATCATTATGAAACATGTCTTTTTTATATTTTTAGTTGTATTTTTAGGAATGAATTTATTTTCACAGGAAAACATTGTAGACGATGGTTTTTCGAGTGATTTTCACAAAACCAACACCGGAAAAATTCTCTTTTCTCCTACTGAAGTCCTATTTCAGCAAGAAAACCTAAACTCTTACACAAATGAGTTTAACTGGGGAGATCCTATTTATGGAAGGCTATTCTGGAGCGAAGGTTTGAATAAAATTTATCAAAAAAACGGTTGGTCAACCGAAGAAGATTATATTTATCAAATTGTTTTCACCCTAAACGGAAAACTTTTAGATTCATACATTTGGAACACCAAAGGCGAAAGAACGACAAAACCTATTTGTCTTTATCCCGATGAAAATGATTATTACGAATGGGATTACAAAAACGTTTTAAATTACTATTTGTCAAAATTTTCAACCGGCAAAAACACAGTAAAAATTGAATTTTTTGCTTATGATTTTATGAACCAAAAAAGAGGAGAATTACTATGCGAAGGCAGTTTCAATTTAAACGTTAAACAGGAACAGATAAACCTTGCCAAACAATTTATTTTCACAAATATTGAAACAAGATGGTCTTCGGGAAATGCCTGGAATGAATGGAATATTTATTTGAACAACAAAAGTGGTTCTTTAAAAACTCAATGGTCTGACGATAAAAGTAAATGGAACTTCTCTCTAACCGGAATAAACGGAACAATTAACACAAAATGGACAGATGACTTTAGCTCATGGACATTAGTCTCTGATAATGAAACAGTTGAAATAAAACAAAAATGGTCAAATGACTGGAAACAATGGGAAATTTCTGACGGTTCTTCAACCCTCAACGTAAAAACAAAATGGTCATCAGACGATTCATGGGACGAATGGGAAGTAAGCGGAAATAAAGGGACAATTTCGGTTAAAACAAAATGGTCGAGCGGAGATGATAAATGGCAAAAATGGCAAATTACCGACAACATGCCAACCGAAAAAGCAGAACTTAAAATGGCTGCAATTTTTATTTGTATTTTTAACGGAATACCACATTAGTGGAAAGTATTTAGGAGTTGGAAACTTTAATAAAATAAAAATAACCTTGCAAAAAATTGCAAGGCTATTTTTATTTTAAACTAAATTTTACTCTTAACTGGATGCTACCATTTTCAAATTAAATCATCATCAAAGTTTTATCTCCGTATATATATTTAGCTCCTGAACCTTTAAAAGAATATAATCTCATAAAAACAGAAAGAGCAAATCTGTTTATAGCAAAATAAGAAGTAGTATTTAAAGCTCTTTTATATTCAAATTTCACTAAAAAAACGGTACTTCGGTAATAAATAGAAGGATTTACACCATATAAAATCTGAGTTTTAGTCTGCGAAGCACTATTTTCTCCATAATAACTAGCACCAAAACCACCAACAGAAAAACCTAAAAATGCTTTATTCAAACTATAAATATTAAAATTTTTATTAAGTTGTAAAAATATATTATTTGTTGCAGAATAAGTTGTTGTACTACTATTAAAAGGCAAATCAACTTTATTATATTCACTTGAATAACCTCCAATTATATCAAAATTATAAACATTTTCGTGAATACCGGCTTGATAACAAGCTAAAAAATCATATCCTGAAATTTCCCCGCCGGCACCACCAAATAAATATTCAAAACCTGGTGCGCCATATTTTTTTTTCATGCCATAATCCTTCAATATTTTTTTCTCATCACTTTTATGCAAATAATCTGCTGTGTTCAAAGGAGAATGAACCTGACTGGAATAACCACTCTTTTTGGGATTATATTTCAAAATTGTTTTAACTACATCTGAATGACCATTTTGAACTGCAATACTTAGAGCTGTATGTCCATCTGTATCCTCTGCGTCAACTTTTGCTCCATTTTTCAATAAATAATCAACAGATTTCACATACCCTTCCTGTGCTGCATACATTAGTGGAGTATAATCATTATCATCTTTGCAATTAACATAAGCCCCTGCATCAATCAACATTTGAATTGAAGTAGGATTATCGTTATTAACCGCAGCAAACATAGGATGAACATTATTATATTTTCCTTTTACATTAGCCCCTTTGTCTATTAAAGCCTTCATTATACCTTGATAACCATAAGCACAAGCATATATCAGCGGAGTGTAGCCATTATCATCAACAGTATTAGGATTTGCTCCTTTGTTTAATAGTGAAATTACCGTAGCTTCATCGCCATCATAAGCTGCCTGAACTAATAATTTGTCGTTTGATTGAGAAAAAACAGAAAAAGAAACCAAAATCAAAAGTGATAAAATTTGAAGAACTTTCATAACATGTATTTTATTGATTATTAGAAAGATATTTATGAACCTCTAATTGGGCATTAACTTTTTTACTAGAATTTGTATATAACTGATTCGATAATAGATTATCAAGTACTCTGGCAGAAGTATTATCTTTTAGATGAATTTCAAAAATATCAATTAATTGTTTTTTAATTTTCGGATCAAGAATTTCTGCACCAACCTCTACCCTTCTATCAATATTTCTAACCATCAAATCAGCTGAAGTAATATAAATTTTGGGGTTACCATCATTTGCAAAAATCATAAAACGACTATGCTCCAAATAACGATCTACAATTCCTCTTGCTACAATATTTTCACTCACTCCCTTAAGGTCTGTAACCAAAGAAAACATTCCTCTAACCAACAAAATAACTTCTACACCAACTTGTGAAGCTTCATATAATTTATCAATTATTTCTCTATCGTCAATATTGTTGATTTTTATATGAATATATGCTTTTTTGCCATGTTTAGCATTTTTTATCTCATTAGTAATCAGCTTTTTAATAACTTTTCTTGTATTAAAAGGAGAAACAAGCAAAGTTGAATATTCGTAATGTTTGTAATTATTTTTCAGAAAAGAAAAAACTCTTCCGACATCGTGTGTAATATTTTCATTTGCCGTAAGTAGAGTAAAATCAGTGTATAACTTAGCAGTAGATTCGTTGTAATTACCTGTTCCAATTGCGGAATAATAAACAATTTTTCCTTTTTCGTTTCTTTTAATTAAAGTCAATTTTGAATGCACTTTTAATCCGTGAACACCATGAATGACCTTAACTCCCCCATCTGTAAGAATTTCACTCCACTGCAAATTTGCTTGTTCGTCAAAACGAGCCTGAATTTCTAAAACAACAGTAACCTCTTTCCCATTTCTGGCAGCATTTAATAAAGCAGCAATTACATCAGAGCTTTTACTTAGTCTATAAAGTGTTATTTTTATGCTCTCCACGTATTTGTCAACCGATGCAGCTTTCAAAAAATCAATAAAATAGCCAAAAGAATGATATGGAAAATGCAAAAGAATATCTTTCTTTTTAAGGACATCAAAAAAATTATTCTTTTTTTCTAAATCAGAGATACAAATAATTGGTAATTTATTATAAACAAACTTCTTACCCAACACATTTGGGAATTTTAAAAAATCTTTTGTATTGTGATATCTACCTCCGGAAAGAACAGCATCAACTTTCCCAATTTTGAATAATTTTGTAAGATAGACTAAAATATCTTTACTCATATTTTTATCATAACTAACTCTAACCGGATTTCCTTTTTTTCTTTTTTTAAGGCTTTTATCGATAGTTTCAAGATAAGTTGAAGAAATATCATCTTCAATATCCAATTCGGCATCTTTTGTTATTTTAAAAGCAAACGAAACAATTTTTTCATGCTCTATAAAATAATACAAATCAGACAATCCTAATCTTACAACATCGTCTAAATATATCATTTGTGTAATACCACTATCTTTTGGTAAAATTATAAATCTATCAAATTTTTCGGTAGGTATTTGCAAAATAGAGTAAACAATTTTCTCTCTATCGTCTTTTGTAGTAATCTTAATAGCAAGATAAATACTATCATCTACCAAGTCCGGCACATTTTTTCTATCAAAAAGCAAAATTGGCATTAATGAATTTTTCAATTCTTTATTAAAAAAATCCATTAAATATTCACGTTGTTTTGCTGAAAGTTGTTTTTCGTCTATTAGTTCAACATTATGATTTTTAAGTTCTTTTCTGATAGACAATCTTGTTTCATCGTAATAAACACTTTGTTTTGAAACAATTTCGTTTATTAGTTTTAAAGTTTCGGCAGGTTCGTGTCCAATAATTTCTTTTGCATGTTCTCCAAGCTTAACAAGTCGCTTTAAAGTGGCAACACGAACTCGAAAAAACTCATCTAAATTACTAGAATATATGCCAAGGAATTTAATCCTTTCCATCAATGGCACATCGGTGCTATTTGCTTGTTGAAGCACTCTCTCATTAAAAGAAAGCCAACTTATTTCTTTTGGACGGAATTTGTCAAGCATTTTTTCCTTCAAATATAATATTATTTTTGAAATGCACCTAACAAAAACCTGAATTTTAGCTTAGTTTTTGATAACTTTGGAAGAAAATACTTTTTCATCAAAAGAAACGCGAATTAAATAAACCCCTGCAGGAAAATTTGCAACATCTATTGAAGTATAATTACCGGAAAAATCTTCTTGAAAAACAACTTTTCCCGAAAAATCATAAACAATCAGATTTGCATTTTGACTTGGCAACACAGGTAATTGAATATTTAAAATATCACTTGCAGGATTTGGAAAAATATTTATTTCAAGTTCATTTTCAGTAATTTTGGCAAGATCTGTATTCCCAAAAATTGGTCGAATCATAAGGACTCCGTCAATAGTAGATTTTTGCCAATCACCGTAAATATTATAATATTTATAGTTATTTTCAGTAGAATTTAGGTCCAAACCAACGTTCATTATTTCTTCATAAGTTTTCATCCAACCAATGTAAAATGTATCGGTTACCTCAACCGGCTCATCAAACGTAAACACCTGAAAATCATCTAAATTGTTATGATCAATATCAAACCCTTCTTGTTCATAAAGTTTTTCTCCCGGACGGCTTGTGCTTTCATCATTATTCCAAACTTCCGCATAAAAATAATACGGTTGTACTTCTTTAAAAGCTTTATTAAGATAAATTTGTATTCCTGTTAAATAATCAGGAGAATAAGTATTAAATTTTTGAGCAACATGAGCGTAAAAAGTTCCTGTTCCTAACAGACCATAGCCATTTTCAGCAGTACCATCGTCATAAGCATATACAACACTCATTTCTTTGTGCTGTTCTACAACATTATTACAAACAGAATCATAAGTATTAGTAATTAAATGTGTTCTTAATGTAAAATTCATTTCATCATACGAACTAACCGGATATTGATAATTAACATCATTTTCAACTAATTCAAAAGCATTAAAACTTGGGAAAGTATATGAACCTAAAAATAAAGTATCATTTTCTAGTAAATCCAATTTTTGTTCAAAAATAATATACAAACTATCAATATCACGAGTTGTAATATCATTATTCCTAAAATTCACCAAATAATTTTGATTTAGAACTCCTTTTGCAACATTATCCAAGTAATGAGCATAAGGAATACTTTGGTAATCATCTATTTTAAACTGAATTGGATACTGAAAAGCCACGTCATGATAAACAGTATCTGAAGCAGAGCGATTTTTATCTAAATAAATATAGTCAACAAACCATTGATCGCAATTGCCCACTAAACTTGGATACGCATTTGTAGGCATTGATATTCTATTGTAAAACCTAAATTGAAAACCTTTTTGCAAAAAACTTGTATCGGAAATATTAAGAATAACTTGTTTAAAATCCTGATCAGATTGAGCATTTGAAGCTGACCAAACTGTTGTCCATTTATTTTGATTTGGAGCAAAAAACTGAAGAACCAAAGAGTCATTTGCTTCAGGTAAGTCTAAAAAACCTTGTGGTTGATAAAAAAAACTAAAATATATTGAATTATTATCAGGATATAGTAAATTTATTGGTTTAGAAGTTAATTTATCAGCAACTAACGAAGCGTTATAACCTCCTGCAAAAAAATCGCCATCACTATCTACTGCATCAAACATTGCAGCACCAATAGAAGGAGGCAAAACTGCAGAATTAACTGATATTGTAACATCATTATCAATAAAATTTTCAGCAAATTTTGATTTTACAGAAAAATCATCAAAAAACGGCAGTTCTAAAGTGTCTGCCGATTTATTTTTTTCTATTTTATCTGATTTTGTATATGATCCTATTACTGTGTATTCTTGAGCTGTAAGGCTAATACCCAACAATACAAATATTACTAAAACATTAAACTTCATGTTTCTTAATTTAATTTCATTCTATTTTGAACGTAACACTAAGCTAAAACGTATCACATTTGAGGAATTTTAACAACTAATATTTTTCAGGGTCAATTGTAAGCCAAATATCAATCTCTTCTCCATACGCTACCATTCTATCCACACCCAAAGATTGTTTCCAAATTACAGCTTCTGCTTTATCTTGTTCAGAAACAACCGATTCATCATAATTTACTTGTCCAATATTTAAAGAATATTCAGCCGCTTTAAAAGATGCCTGATCTGCAGTTAGGCCTATAAGTTTAGGCACAACAGCCTCAGAACCTTGTTTTTTTCCTACAATTAAGTCTATTTTTGTACCTGCCGGCAGAGAAGTTCCGGGAGCTATTATTTCATCATTTAATAATTGTTCAATTACTAAATCATTGAACTGACTAGGCTGATAATCAATTTTTCCGATTTTTAAATAATTTGATTCAATCTCAGAACGGGCTTGAATTAGTGAAACAGAACGTAAATTAGGCATAGACACCATTTTTTGTCCATTAGCTTTTATCGTCAAGAAAATATTTCTACCTTCTTTAATCATAAAATTTGACTTTGGAGTTTGATCGATAACAGTCCCCGGCTCTCCATAAGCTTCGTAAACAGAATCAATAACTTCAATCTTAATTTTCTTATCCTGAGCAAGTTTCTGAGCTTCGGCAACAGTTAAACCTTTAAAACTTGGAGTGAAAATTTTCTGACCATGATTTGTGTATGATTTTAAATAAAAAGAAACAGCGACAACAACGACCAAAGCAACTATTGCAGCGAACACAATATGTCTTAAAACTTTACTTTTAACAATTTTTTTTAAAAAATTAGTAGCCATTTTAAAAATATTTTATTTGAAAAATTTTTTGTAAAAATAAAAGAATATTTGACAAAATTCAAACCCCATTAAAGATTTAACTGAAGTTAAAATTATTGTTTTTTTTCTAGACCAAAATGAAAAGCTCTTATAATATTTACCCTAACTTAAATATTCATATTTTATTTAAAAATATTCAATTCGTTGTAAATAGAATCTCTTTCGACAGGAATAAGGTTTGCTGCTTTGATCAAATTTACCATTTCTACGCTTGACATTCTTGGACTTCTTTCGGCAACACCTGCCATTGTATATATTTTTGTAGAATCGTCAATTGTTCCATCTAAGTCATCAACACCATAAGCCAAAGCCATTTGAGCATGAGAACGGCCAAGCATTACCCAATATGCTTTAATATGAGGAATATTATCCAAAAACAATCTTGAAACAGCATAATTCCGCATGTCTTCAATAGTGCTAACCTCAGGAACGTGTGAAAGTTTATTATTAAAATTCCTGAATTTAAGGGGAATAAAAGCATTAAAACCTTTGGTTTCATCTTGTAAATCTCGCAACATATTCAAATGTTCTATTCGATGCTCATAGTTTTCAAGATGTCCGTATAACATTGTTGCATTTGAAGGGATACCTATCTTATGAGCAGTTCTGTGAATATTAAGCCATAATTTAGCAGATGATTTTTCATCACAAACCAGATTTCTAATTTCTTCGTTAAATATTTCTGCACCACCACCCGGCAAAGAGTTCAAACCACATTCTTTAAGTTTCAAAAGTCCTTCCTGAGTAGACATTCTGGCTTTTTTGCACATATAATCTATTTCAACTGCAGTGAAAGCCTTAATATGAATATTCGGCAAAATCTGTTTGATTTTTTTGATTAACGTACAGTAATTAAGCACGTTATAATGCGGATGAACGCCTCCGGTAATATGGACTTCGGTAACATCGGTATTTTTGTATTTTGAACAAAGTTCTAACATTTGTTCAATACTATAATCCCATGCATCTGAGTCGCCAAAACGCCTTTTATAGGAACAAAACTTACAGTTGTAAATACAAATATTAGTTGGCTCTAAGTGAAAATTTTTATTAAAAAAAACCTTTTTGCCGTTAATTTTCTGTTTCACAAAATTTGCAAGCAGCCCCAAAAAATGCAAAGAAGAATTTTGATATAAAAAAAGGCCTTCTTCAATAGTTAATCTTTCTCCTTGAAGTATTTTTTCAGAAATTATTTTTTCCGTACTGCTTAAATCGACAGTCTTTAATATTTTTTTAATTCGTTTTTGTAACATAAATGCTTATTTAGCAAAATTAGACTACAAAGAAAGTAATATTTTCTAAAACAGACAATCACAAAAAAAAGAGCACTTAGTGCTCTCCTCCTCCATGCTTTAAATTTCCCAAGAACGTAAAACCATCATCAGAATCAAGAAATTTATATTTAACATTATCATCTTTTGCCCACGCTTTTTTTATTTCTATTTCAGCTTCAAGTCTCTTTAAATCAGCTACCATTTGATGTTTGTGATGTTCAAATTCTTCTTTAGTTTTTTCAAATTCTTTGAATGTTTCTTTAACAAAATCTATTCTCGGAATAATTACTTTCAATGGTTTATACTTGCTTACAGTAATAAATTTAATTCGATTATTGTCTGATTTAACAATATGATGTTTTTCTGAGTGAACATTACGTTTTTCTGAGTGTTCAACTTTATGTAAATCTGTTTTTTCTTCGTGAGTATTATGATTTTCAGAATGTTCTCCGTGTCCCAACAACTGAACTCTTTTCATTTGGGCTTCTTCAACGTATTCAATATCAACATTTCTGGTTTCTTCCATCAATCGATACAAAACATTTTTAGATATATTTTCAATGTTGACAATAATTTCATCATGATTATATTTCCGTTGTATTTCATCAATTATAATTGCACTTGCACGCTGAAAAAGAATAGTTTCATCGCTACCTTTGAAATAATTATTCGGCAACAAAACCGCTTCAATCATCATATCAACAAGAATTTCAATATTGTCTTTTGTTGTAACTCTTAATTTTTTTGTTTCAAGAAGCTCGTGTCCTTCTTCGTCTTTATTTTTCACAAAATCCTTCAATAAAACAGGATTAAGAGCATTAAAAATTGCTTCTTTGAAAGAAATAACTTTAGTTTGATTTATAAGCTTTGCGGTATTGTATGAAATAAAAACATCATGCTCTTTTGCATATTTAATATAATTTACTACTTCATAAACATCAACTCCTGCTAAATAATCGTTAAAAACTTCATTAGCAATTTCTTCTTTACTTAATGGTTCTAATCCCAAATCTATTTGTTCTGCTTCAACTTGCAAATACGCTAATTCAATAGCCTTAATACAAGTATATGAATTGAAATTTAAGTCCTCATTTTTAACTAATAATATTTCCAAAATTCTATTAAAAAGAACTTTTTCGTCAATTATTTTTCTTTTTCTGTTGTACAAAAATGCTTCATGTAATTTATCCAATTCTCCATCAAAAACCCGAAAATTCCTCAAACTAGCATAATTTACAGAGTCAAATCCTGAATCATGAAATTTGATTAAATACCTCATAACTGACCAAACATCTCGACCCAATTTCATATCATCGTAAAGAGTTTCAAAATCCAAATATATTTCGGCAATTTTAGATTTAATCATCAAACTAATAAACTCTCCTATTTTAGGTTGAGGAACATTAAAAATTTTGAATTTTTCATAAGGAATTGGCAAATCGTTGGAAATAATTTTATTATAATTAACAACGTAAATATGAGGATCTCGTTCATACTTTATAGCTTGAATAAAATCCATAATTTTTACCGGAATTTCATGTTCGTGAGCAAAAATCCAAGCTTCTCTTAAACTGTTTAAATTTTCGGAATGAGGTCTGTTTGAGTCGTAATATTTAACAATGTCTTTCTGACTCAAAGGACAACCTGCATTTTTAGTATAAATTAATGTGTCAACAATAAGCTCTAAATCTCCCTCATTAATATCAACATAACCAATGAGTTTTTTAAAATCTCCCTGATTATTTTCATCTAAATTAAAATTTTTATAAAATTTAGCTAATTTGTAATAAAAATCAGGCGATTTATTTTTCAAAAGTAATTTAAGAATTTGATTAAAATTAAAGTATTGTTCTAATTTAAATTCCTTAGCTTTACTTGATAATTTAAGATATTCAAATGCTTCTTGATACGACTTAACATTTGTAACAAAAACTCTTATATCTCTTTTACTAACAGTTAATTCGCTTATAACGTTATCAATTTTATATAAAAATTTTCTTCGATCTGCTTTTACTTCATCACGAGGAACATCATTAGCAAGTAACTCATAGTCGAGCTGACTAACCAAACGATAAGTATTTAAACATATACGATTTAATATGAGTTGCATTTCTTTATTCATAATCTGACACTTTCGATTGATTTACAACAAAAATACTGCTTTTTAAAAACAAAACCAATATTTTTTGATCTTTACAAAA
The DNA here is from genome assembly GCA_016938685.1 of Bacteroidales bacterium. Lineage (GTDB taxonomy): Bacteria > Bacteroidota > Bacteroidia > Bacteroidales > JAFGUD01 > JAFGUD01. The sequence continues at coordinate 34,196 of JAFGUD010000235.1, forward strand.
TAATACCTAACAATTGGTATTGTATATAAACTTTCAAAACTATATTTTTGCATACATTTTTCAAACTAATGAAATTTTTCAGAAAAGCGAGCAAACTATTTGTTTTGTTGACTATTCCGGCTTTATTGGCATTATTTTTCAACAACTCAACAAACAAACACTATCATATATCAAATGATGGATGTCTGATAGAAGTTGCGCACCCTTTTGGTGAAAAATGTAAGGATTCAGAACATCCGGCAGAATCAAAATCAAAAAGTGAGGACATATTATTTTCTCTTATTTTTTCTGCCTTTTCAGATGAAATTTCTCAAATAGTATTCGATTTACATTCAATATTTTTTGAATTTAACGTAATTGAGCAAGTCATTTACAATTCTTTTTACAAATCAATTTCTGACCATTATAGAGGAAGAGCTCCTCCAGTGTTTTAATCATCATTTTCAAATAATTATTATAATATTTCAAATATCGAAAAACTGAAATATTATTTGGACTCTTTCCTCATTAATAAACTTTATTTTTATATACTTAATTTAAAAAAATGAACAAACAAAGATATATTTTATTAGTTTTAGCTATAATGTTCAGCGGATTTTTTTCATTCTCGCAAACATTATCAGGCACAGTAATTGACGAATTTTCAAAACAACCTATTCCGGGTGTAGTAGTTGAATTACCTGAACTTCAAAAAGGAATTGTTACCGACGAAAATGGGGTTTTTGTATTTGATGTAATTCCAAAAGGAGATTTTAAACTTCAAATTTCATCTTTCGGCTACAAATCAGTAATTCTTAGTTGTAACACAGACAAAAGCAAAAAAATAGAAATTGCAATCTCGCCCACACTAATTGAAACAGAGAAAATAGTAATAAGCGGAGGAAATTTTTCTTCGGCACATTCAAATGCTGTAAAAGTTGACATGGTTAAAATTTCGGATTTAAAAACAACCGGAAATTTATCTGGATTTTTAGATAATATTTCAGGAGTAGATATTATCAGTCAGGGATTAGGAGTTACAAAACCGGTAATAAGAGGACTTTCAGGCACAAATATACTAATGTTAAACAATGGTTTCAGGCTTGAAAATTATCAATTTTCGGAACACCACCCATTTTTAGTAGATGAAATAGGAACAGACAGAGTAGAAGTTATCAAAGGTCCTGCTTCTTTATTATACGGAAGTGACGCTGTTGGCGGAGTTATCAATATGATTGCCGAAAAACCTGCACCTATCGGCAAGTTTAATGCTGATTACAACGCCTCTTATTTTTCAAACACAAATGGAATTTTGCAAAATATTGGAATAAAATCATCTACCGAAAAATTTATGTGGGGATTTAGGGCAGGTCTTATTAGTCATCAGGACTTCTACGATGCCAATAAAAACCAAGTAAAAAACTCGCGTTTTAACAGATATTTAGCCAAAGCTTTTTTTATTTTTAATGCAAAAAATGCAGTGTTTAAATTAAACTACGAATTTTCAAAAAGTTTACTTGGAATGCCAAATGAAGAAGCAATAACACTGGTTAACAACAACTTATACAAAAACGAAATATGGTATCAAAACCTAAACAACAACCTTATTACTTCTCAAAACACATATTTTTTAAATAAAATTAGGCTCAAAGCAAATTTTTCATACCAAAATAATAAAAGAGGTTTGGTGGTAAAAGAAGATGTTTATGGTGTTAAAATGTTTCTACAAAATGTAACTTATGAAACAAAAATGGAATATTCCAAAGAATCTTTTTCAATTATAAGTGGATTTCAGGGCAACTACGCTGTCAACAAAAATTTAGAAGGTGCAGTCAATAAAATAATGCCTGATTACAGCTCCAATACTAATGCTTTATTTACTCTTCTAAAATATAATTTTGCTGATAAATTTAATTTACAATCGGGGATTAGATACGAAATTTCAAACATTAAAATTAAAGCACAAGATTACCACGAAATATTTAATGAAACCAAAAAATTTGACTATGAAAATTTCAGTGGCTCAATTGGAGCAACCTACAATCCTATTCATGAATTAAATTTCAGAATAAACTTTGCAAGTGCTTACCGTATGCCCAATATTGCAGAGTTGACACAGTTTGGCGTTCACGAATTAAGATTTGAACAAGGAAACCTTGATTTAAAATCGCAACGGAGTTTTGAAGGAGATTTTTCAGCACATTTTCACAGCAAAAAAATTCTGTTTGACTTTGCTTTGTTTTACAATAAAATAGACAATTACATTTACCTTTCGCCAACAAATGATACAACGGCAGATGGCTATGAAATTTTCAAACATATTCAAAACAATGCAGATTTATATGGTTTTGAAACAGGAGTTGAAGTTTACCCAATAAAAACACTCGATATAAAAGGAACTTACAGTTATATTATTGGAAAACAAAACAAAGAATATCTACCATTTATTCCGCACAATAAGTTAAAGATAAATGCAAACTTAATACTCGGAGATTTACTTTTTGCAAAAAATATTAATTTTGGAATATCTTCAATTTACGCTTTTGAGCAAAACAAAGTATCAGAAGAAGAAGAAATTAGCCCTGAATATTTTTTACTCAATGCAAATTTGAATTTTAATGTTTTTATTAATAAACAGCAAATTTCAATTCAATTTGCCGGAACAAACTTATTAAACACCTTATATGTTGACCATTTATCTGAATTAAAAGAAAACGGATATTACGACATGGGGAGAAATTTTGTAATAAGTTTAAAAATTCCAATCGAAAATTAAATTTATTTAAAATGATTCTAAATAACAAAACATTTTGTAAATTTGCAAAAAAATAAAAATCTTAAAATCATGAATAAAGCAAACGATATTTTCGACAAATTGTGGACAATATATACAGAACAAAACCCACAAGCAAAACACATACACGAACTATTTGTAGAAAGAGGAGAAAATGTTATAAACGATCACATAGCATTTAGAACTTTTGACGACAGTAGAATTGACATTGAAGTATTGGCAAAACCATTTATAGAATCAGGTTACGAACACAAAGGAGATTATCATTTTCCGGAAAAGAAACTTTATGCAAAACACTACGAACATAAAACAGATAAAAATGCTCCAAGAGTATTTATAAGTCAGCTGATAACTAAAGAATTTTCAGCTTTTCTTCAAGAAACAATTTCTGATACAATATCTAAAACTTCTGAACAAGATTTAATATCAGACAAGTTGATATATTCAGGCAAAATATGGGGCGAAGTTTCTTATGAAATATACAACAAACTTAGAGAAGAATCAGAATACGCAGCATGGCTTTATGTTAACGGCTTTAGAGCAAATCATTTTACAGTAAGCGTAAATAATCTAAAAACATTTGACGGGATAAGAGAAGTGAATCAGTTTTTAAAAGACAACGGATTACTTATGAATGATTCCGGCGGAGAAGTAAAGGGAACAAAAGAACAATTATTAGAACAATCGAGCATAAAAGCAGGAATGGAATTAACTAATTTTAAAGAAGGACAATTTGAAGTACCTGCTTGTTATTACGAATTTGCTATGAGATATCCAGACAAAAAAGGAAATTTATATAGCGGATTTATTGCAAATTCAGCAGATAAAATTTTCGAAAGCACTGATTTTTATAAAAAGTAGACAAAAAAAACCCACAAAAATAGGCTAACAATCAGAATGTTAGTCTATTTTTATTTTATCTGAATCTTCCAACACAAATATTACAATATAGCTCATTTTATCATAGTGTTCCTCCTCTACAATTGTGAACTTTTCATTGTTTGAAAGAATTTTAGCAGTTTCAATTAAATCAAACCTTCTTTTTAATAAGCTTTCATTAGAGAAAGGCAATTTTATTTTTATTCGCCTCATGATAAGCAATTTAATATTTACAAATTGTAAAGCTCAAATTACGTGCCAAAAACAATTTTCACATATATATACCTGTATTTCAAATACTTATAATTTAGCAAGTTTTCAAAAAAAACAATAAACACATGTGACTTATATCACACATTATTTTAAAATAAGTTAAATCAACATAAACAATATTTATAAATAATATTTTTTGCAAAAAACAATGAAATCAATAAATTAATTGATAATAATCAACAAAACAAATACTATTAGCCACGAAAATTTACACTTAAAAATAATTATGATTTTTATCAGGATTCGAGCTTATAGATGCACATATCTTTGTAGTAAAATATTTTTCTAACTTAAAAATTTTGTATTATGAAAAAGTATTCAGTAATGTTTTTAACAGTTGTTTTATCAGCTTTTATGTTCTTTGGTTGCGGAAATGGCAACGAAGGGAAAGATAATAATGCTGATTCAGTTGCAAAAGTCAATGAATTTGAGGTATTAATAAAATATCTTGAGGAAAACGGCAACTTTATTAATAGTGATGCAGTACCTGCAATGATTGGTGCTGATGTAGTTTATGAAAATGTGGACAACGCTAAGTTCAAAGTATTAGACTTACGCGGACAAGTAGATTTTCTTACTGGTCATATTAACCATGCTACAAATGTAAAAACAGAAGATTTGTTAACTTATTTTGAAAATGACATTGTGCCTTCTGATTATGAAAAAATTATTTTAGTATGTTATTCCGGTCAAACTGCAAGTTATGCAACAAGCATATTAAGAATAGTTGGTTATGACAATGTATATGCAATGAAATACGGGATGAGTTCTTGGAACAAAAAATTTGCTGAAAACATGTGGTCAGCTAAAGTTACTTCAGACTATGTAGATCAACTAGAAACAGCCGGAAATGCAAAAAATCAAAAAGGAGATCACCCAACAATTGAAACAGGGAAAACTGATCCTAAGGAAATTTTAATGGAAAGAGCTCAAATTGCTTTATCTGCACCTTACAAAACAAAATTAGTAAAAGCAGAAGATTTATTTGTAAACGGTTCTCAGTACTATATTATGAACTATTGGGCAGCAGAAAAATATGACATGGGTCATATACCCGGAGCAATTCAATATACTCCTAAAAAATCTTTCATCACAACTGCCGATTTATACACACTACCTATTGACAAACCAGTTGTAACATATTGTTACACAGGACAAACAGCTGCTTTTGTAACTGCTTATCTTACTATTTTGGGATATGATGCAAAATCTCTGGGTTTTGGAGCAAACAGTTTCATGCACAGCATACTTAAAGCTAACGAATGGCATGCTTTCGGAGCCGGTGCAATTCACGATTATGACTTCATTGAAGAAGAAGTTGGTGATGACGTAGCAAACGAAGGCGGACCAAGTTGTGGATAATTTTAATAAAAAAACAGTCGGAATAACCCCTTCCGACTGTTTTTAAAACTAAATGCAATTTATTGCTTTTCAAATAAAAACTCCAAAAAAAAAACACTATGAATTTTAAAAAAACTTTATTTTTAATTGTATTCGCTTTAATAGCATACACCTCTATGAACGCTCAACTTTTAGTTGATGGAGAATACAGAAGTCGTTTTCAAACCCTTCATGGATGGGGAATGCCTGTAAAAGAAAACACTGACGCTCTTTTTGGCTTTGACCAAAGAACAAGAATTAACCTTGATTTCAAAAGCGAAAAATTCTCAACAAGATTCACATTACAAGACGCCCGCGTTTGGGGATCGGAAGACATTTGGAATGCAACAGGTATTGTTGGAAAATCAAATGGTCTTGATATTTATGAAGCTTGGGTTGATGTGAATTTAGGAGGAAATTCAAGTCTTAAAATAGGACGCCAGGAATGGAACTACGATGACATGAGGATTTTATCTTACAGAAACTGGTGGACAACAGGACATAGCTATGATGGTATTCTTTACCAAATGCACAATAAAGACGCCGGATTATTTGTTGATTTTGGATTATCTTACAACGCAGACGGAGAAAACAACGCTTCAATCTCAACAAATGTATATCCTGATAGAATGAAGACTACAGACTTCATCAATATCAAAAAAACATTTAACGAAAACACATACGCATCTTTAATGCTGTCTATAGCCGGAAAACAAGATGTTACAATGTCTACAGCTCCTCTTTTAGTTAAAGGAACGCAAGGAATTAACTTCTCATTAAACGAAGGTAAAAAAGCAACAAGTGGAATTACAGCTAATTTCAGCGGTTATTATCAACACGGAACAGACATGGCTAGAGCAAGCACAGGAAAACGCAAACAAGTTTCTGCGTATTTAGTTTCCGGACAAGTTGGTTATAGAGGCAATGACAGCAAATTTGAAATTCTTTTGGGAGCTGAACTTTTATCAGGAAACGATGCAAAAAACACTGACCAAGCATACATGGACGTTCAACACAGTTTTGATTTGCTTTACAGCGCACGTTTTCCATACTATGGAGGTAATATCACATGGTTTGTTGTACCAACAAGTGGAACAAAAGGAACAAAAGGCGGAGGTCTATTAGATCCTTATTTGAAAATTAATCTTATGCCTAAAAAAGGAAGAGTTATAAACTTCTCAGCATGGATGCCAATGTTAGCAACAAATGTTATGAAAGGAACAGATACAAACGGAGATCCTATTTATTATGACGACAAAGGTTTGGGATATGCTTTTGACTTAGGTTATACTCATAAATTCGCTCCAAATGTTATTTTCAAAATTGGAGGTTCTTATGCAATTGCATCAGACACAAAAAATCACATGACTTTTGGAAACAATCCTGCAACAGGAGATTTATTTAATCTTGGACAAAACTACTTTGTGTATACAATGTTAGTAATCAAACCTACTTTTTTTAAAGGAAAATCAGAATAGTTTAAGTTTTTTATTTATAACCCCGATTCATTTTGATTCGGGGTTTTTTATTTTTAAATAATCCATATTATCAAAAAAATTTGGAAAACAAAAGTAACTATTTTACCTTTCACAACATTGAACGAACTTAAAGAATGGCAATGAATTCACACACAAATTGATGATGTTTTAATGATTGGAATTAAATTATAACAAAACAGCATAAATATGAACAAACAAATAATTATTATTTCCGTTTTTTTTGTGTCATTTTTCACATCGTGTATGCACAAAAATGTTGAAACCTGTAATGTTGACGATATCAATAAAATCATCGTTCATAAGCACAACAATCAAAATTATTTAATCAGTTACGAACTCATTTTCCAAGCCCGCTCAAAAAGTTCGGGAAACGGAATTACAACTATTTCCGGCTTCAATGACACCCGAATATCTGTGTATGACATTGATTCCGGCGAACTGATTGCCAGAAAAAAATTCGGCAGATATCTTGAAAAAACCGGAGAAATTGTTCTTGGTGCAATTGATGATAAAATTTGGCTTTATTCAATGAAAGACGAATTATATGCCGTAGATATTTCAACTTTGGAACCTGCAATTACAATGACTAAAATTCTTGAAAAAAACCCCGATTTTAACATTGAATTAGCTAAACCTCAGTGGTATGAAGCCCAAAACTATTTTGGATACAATCAAATAGAAAAAAAGATAATATTTTCTGACAATATGGGCTATAAATACGAACTTAATCCATCTTCTTTGAAAATTAAAAAAACTGATGATTCTAAAGAAATAGGGTCTGATTCACACAATAGTCCCTTAAGCACATATGTTTCATTAAACAATACTTACATAAGTTTTAATGGGGATTTACGTCAAACTATCTCAATAAATTCCGAAGAAATAAATCCTGAATTAAGCTTTTTAGAAGGCAAATTCATACTTGACAACAATATTAACCGAATTTACAAATCATTTCTAAAAAATGCTGATTTCTGCACCAAAGAAATAAACAAAATAAACTTCAAATTGGACTCCTTAAAAAGCTTATACGGAGATGACGAATGGGAATGGGAAAAAGACCTCAGAAATTACTATCGTGATCTGAAACAAGAACTTGATTTAATTGAAAGAGAAAACGAATTTGCAGAAAAAAAAATAGACGAAATAAAAGAAGGAGACTTATTTTCAATCACTTATTTGCTAATGCCGGAAGAAAAAACTGATTTTTTTGTATTCCACAGCGACAATACTAACCCTGATTCACGAGTAAGAATTTCTATGATTGAAATAAATCAAGAACAAAAAGGAGTTGAAAAATGGAATATTTTGCTCGATAAATTATTTTTTGATTACAATCAAGCTTCTGAAAACAATGATTTCAAAAGAGTATTTTCAAAAGGCGATCCTTCTTTTGATTTTCAATTTTTTGATTTAGTTGACAATAAACTAATTGTAATCTACATGTTACATGCGTATTGCATAGATATTAACAACGGAAATGTTTTGTGGAGTATGCAGATGTAAAAAACAAATCCCCCGAAAACATTTACTTTCGGGGGATTTTTTTGATCAATATAAATTACTTTGCCAACCTAAAACGGCAAAATATTATTTTGTAAAGCTAAACAATAATGCTTTATGTTTTAATATTTAATTATGGTTTTATCTTAACAATTCGATCATCATTGAGGATATAATCAGGAAGGTTGCCGGTATCAAAAACGGCAATTTTATATTCTCTACACCTAATTTTGTCAATCTGTTCCTTATCAGGAATAAAATCATAAGCAATTGAATTTGTATAAAACATAACAGAAATACGTCCATTTAATCTTATTCCTGTATTAAAAACAACATATTTTTCATTATCCAGTTTTTTAGTTTCCCTTATATATTTCATTAAGAGTTCTTCCTTTCCTCTTCCACAATTATCCCCAGGATATTTAAAGGAATGATTTCTTTCGATTCCAGGCATATTCAACAGAAACCAACAAGTAATAAGAACAAAAACAATTTTTATAAAAACTGAAATTTTATCTTTTTTCAAATATTTTTTCACCAAAATCATTAAAAAATCTACTAAAGAAGCTAATCCTAAAAAAATAAACGGAGAAACAATTAAAGTAAAGGAAATCATTTTTGTCTTAGCAATAGTAAAAAAGGCATACACAAATACAATAGCAGAAGAAATAACTATTCTATAAGTTTTTTCAGTTGTGTTTCTAATTAAAATAATCAATCCAAATAATAAGAAAAAAGGAACTAAAAATCCCGAACCGTAAATATTTTTCAGAGCATTAAAGTGAAACCAAAAATTGCCACCATGATTTTCAACAACTGAACTAAAATGCGATGAATTCAGCCCAAACTCATAAAATGCTTCGTTTGGATATTTAATAAAAATAAAAATCTGCCAGGGAATAACCACAACAAAACTAACAATTAATGACTTCGCTAAAGGCTTATATGACTTTAATTTAAACAAAAATTTATCTTTATCTAAAATCGTTGTAAAAAACCAAATAACATATATCAAAAAACCCATAATCCATTTTACCAGTACCGCACAGCCGGAAAAAAGACCAATTAGAAACAACCAATACGTTTTTTTAGACCTATTATATTCAAACCAAGCCCAAAAACTAACAGTCACGTAGAACAAAAATGCCACATCATTATGGTCAGTGGAATATCTTCCTGCTAATAATTCTAAAGGATAATAAGCCATTGAAAAAAATAAAGCACCTAAAAACCCAACTGAATTATTATATGAAATTTTTCCTATCCTATAAATAAAAATCGTTGTAAAAGCATGCATAATTATGCTTGGTATTCTAACAGACATTTCATTAACACCAAACAACTTTAAACTAATAGCTATTTGCCACAAAAACAATGGTTGTTTATGTAACCAAATATAATTTTCTGTCCAATTTTGGCTATTATATGCCAGTAATGGAGTTTCATATAATACTGGTTTAAAAGGATTTTTCATTAAATTTTTGGCAACAAGAGCATGATACTGTTCATCCCAAATAATTAAAAAATGATCAAGATTTGCAACAAAAAACCCAAAATAAGAGCTCCAATAAAAAGAAATAATATGGCAATATTGCTTTTTAAGAAATAAAAACTTATCACAGAAAAAATCATTATTACCGCACCCAGCCAAAAAGGAAATATTTGATTTGATGAAAAATATTGAAACATAGTAAATAATTTTTCTAAAAAGTTTTCGACGAATTATTTCTTCTTAGTACATTTATAGACTTAATATTTATAAATATCAAAGATAAAATGACCTCTTCAATGCGAACGATAGTGTGGCATTCTCAAACTCGTTAAAACCACATCTACATCGAGATTGAGTTACCACTATACAGTTCGCAATGACAAATTTTAGTATATATTTATTTTTCAGCAACAACCAGTTTTGTGTTACTCCGAAGAATGAGGAGTCTTTAACTAGTTATAAACTTTTCGAAATATAGACTCCTCCTTTCGTCGGAGTGACAAACAGAGTAATCCGTCATTAAACTTTTAAGCTATATAAATGATGACGCTAATTATTAATGAGTTAACCTTATTTGTTGTTGTTTTTTATTTACTTGTAATATCTTGATATGCTAAATAAAATTTAAATACCAAACTTTCCAGTTTATAAAAAAGCTCCGAAAAACATAAAATATTCGGAGCAATGTTAAATATACTATTCTCTATTGTGATTAATAACATTTCTAATTCAAAAAAACATTATCCATAAGTCACAATAAATCACTAATTTGCAATCAATTTCACACATTTTTTCAAAGCGGCATCAAGTCCGGCAGGATTTTTTCCACCAGCTGTTGCGTAGAATGGTTGTCCTCCACCTCCGCCTTGAATTTCTTTTGAAGCTTCTCGAATAATTGTATTAGCGTTCATTCCTTTTTCTAAAAGCTCATTTCCTAGCATAACTGACAATAATGCTTTACCGTTCAACTCAGTACCCAAAGCAAGAAACATATTACTAACCTCGCCTTTAAGCTCATAGCTAATTTGTTTCAAAAAATCTGCATTAGGAGCATCTAGTTTTGCCGTAATAACATTTAAGCCGTTAATTTCTTTGATATTAGCTTTTAAGTCCAGCTTAATAAATTTGATCTTTTCTTTCTGCATTTCTTCAACTTGTTTTCTAAGAGTTTTATTTTCTTCAACAAGTTTTTCTACTTTTTCCTCAATTTTAGCGGGCGTTTTCAATATATCTTTGATATTGTCCACTGTATTTTCTAAATCGGCTAAATATTTTTCAACTTCAACAGCAGTAATAGCTTCTATTCTTCTAATTCCGGCAGAAATAGCACCTTCGCTGATAATTTTTATCATACCTATTTCTCCGGTAGAATTTACATGAATACCTCCGCAAAGCTCAACCGATTCGCCAAAACGAATAACACGAACAGTGTCGCCGTATTTTTCGCCAAAAAGAGCCATTGCTCCCATTTCTCTTGCTTCGTCAATAGGTATATTTCTAAATTCATTTAAAGGAATATTCAACCTAATTAAATTATTTACTATTACTTCAATTTGCTTAATTTCTTCATTGCTTACTTTTTGATAATGAGCAAAATCGAAACGAAGTTTTTTTTCATCAACCAAAGAACCTTTTTGCTCAACATGTGTTCCCAACACCTTTCGCAAAGCATAATGCAACAAGTGAGTAGCACTGTGATTTGAAGCTGTAAATTTTTGTTTTTTTGAATTCACAACTGCGTGAAACTCAGTCTCAATATTTTTTGGCAATTTTTTAGTAATATGAATTATTTGATTGTGTTCTTTTTGAGTGTCAATAATTTCAACTTTTTCTTCATTTGATTCTATAAATCCTGTATCACCAACTTGTCCCCCGCTTTCAGCATAAAAAGGGGTCAAATTAAAGACAAGATGAAATTCTTCCTTTCCTTTTACTTTTGCTTTTCTGTATCTGGAAATTTTAACTTTAGCTTCTGTCCTGTCATAACCAACAAACTCCTCAACATCATCTTCATACACATTAATCCATTCATCTGTTTCCTGTTTTACAACATTTCTAGACCGGTCTTTTTGAACTTTCATGTGTTCATCAAAACCTTTTTTATCCATTTCATATCCTTTTTCAGATAATATTAATTGTGTCAAATCCGGCGGAAACCCAAACGAATCATATAAAGTAAATGCAAGTTTACCGTCTAAAACAGTTTCTTTTTCAGCATTTAAAATTTCAATAGCATTGTCTAATAATCTAATTCCCGTATCAAGAGTTTTAAGAAATGAAAATTCTTCTTCTTCGGTAACTTTCATTATCAATTCCTTTTGTTTTGAAATTTCGGAATATTGTTCACCCATAACTTCAATCAAAGTAGGAATAAGTTTAAATAAAAAAGGAGATTTTTGGTCTAAAAACGTAAATGCATAACGCACAGCACGACGCAAAATCCTGCGAATTACATAACCTGCTTTTTCATTTGAAGGTAATTGTCCATCGGCAATAGAAAAAGAAATTGTTCTGATATGGTCAGCAATTACTCTCATTGCAATATCTATTTCTTTATCCTTTCCGTATTTAAAACCCGAAAATTCACTTATTTTAGAAATAATAGGTTGAAAAACGTCGGTATCGTAGTTAGAATATTTTCCCAGAACAGCCATACATAAACGTTCAAAACCCATTCCGGTATCAACATGTTTTTTTGGAAGTTGTTCAAGACTTCCATTTTGTTTGCGATTGAATTGAATAAAAACCAAATTCCAAATTTCAATCACAAGCGGATGGTCTTTATTTACAAGGTCTCTTCCTGATATTTTTTTTCTTTCTTTATCAGGACGTAAGTCGATATGAATTTCGGAACAAGGACCACAAGGACCTGTTTCACCCATTTCCCAAAAATTATCTTTTTTATTTCCTTCTAAAATTCTCTCTTTTGGTAAATATTTTTCCCAATATTTTTCGGCTTCAGTATCTTTTTCCAGATTATCGTCAGCAGCTCCTTCAAAAACAGTTGCATAAAGTCTGTTTTTGTCAAGTTTCATAACATCAGTTAGAAATTCCCAACCCCATTCAATTGCTTCTTTTTTGAAATAATCGCCAAACGACCAGTTTCCAAGCATTTCAAACATTGTGTGATGATAAGTATCTTTTCCAACTTCTTCTAAATCGTTGTGTTTCCCGGAAACTCTCAAACATTTCTGGGAATCTGCAATTCTTTTAGCATCAGGCTGACGAAGTTCAAGAAAAATATCCTTGAATTGATTCATCCCTGCGTTTGTAAACATTAAAGTAGGATCGTTTTTTACTACCATCGGAGCAGATGGAACAATCTTGTGTTTTTTAGATTCAAAAAAATCCAAAAAAGCTTTACGTATTTCTTTTGATGTCATTTATAGTGGGTTTATAAAGTTCCTGATTTTATTAAAGTTAAAAATAAAAAAGCTTCATTTATTCTTTAAAAACTTTCAACTAACTGAAAGCGTTTGCAAAATTAAAAAAAAATGTTTCCATTTGTAATAATATTTAAGCTTGGATTTATATTACTTATAAAATATAGGTTAGCTTGTAAATATCATTCAAGAATTGATATTATAGTAGAGTTCAAAAAAGCATCTTCAATTTGCAAATATAAAAGCCTTTAACTATGTTTGTACAAAATTGCAGTTCAACTCTAATTATGTACAAAAAAACGCAACATGTTTATAGAAAGAGACTTAACCCAAGAAATAAAAAACGGATTACAGCATTATCCAATAGTTGTAATAACAGGAGCACGACAAACCGGCAAAACAACATTGGTAAAAAAAATCATTGAAAAAGAATATCTCAACCTTGAAAGCCCTGAAATAAGAGAACTTGCGAAAAATGACCCAAACTTATTCCTTAAAAACATTTCCAAAAAAGGAGCAATTATTGACGAATTTCAACGAGTTCCAGAGCTTGCTTCATATTTACAAGTAGTTGTTGATGAAAAAAAACAAAATGGACAATTTATTCTTACCGGAAGCAATAATTTTTTGCTAATGAAAAACATTAGTCAATCATTAGCTGGCAGAGTAGCGTTATTGAAGCTTCTACCATTAACTATTAAAGAATTAACAAATCAAAATATTACAAATGATTTGAATAATTTGCTTTACAATGGTTTTTATCCTGCTATATATTCAGAGAATAGAAACCCGACACAAGTTTATAATTTTTACTATCAAACATACATCGAACGAGATTTAAGACAACTAATAAACATAAAAGACATAAATAATTTCCAAACGTTCATGAAACTTTGTGCCGGAAGAATTGGACAAGAATTGAACATAAAATCTTTATCAAATGATATCGGCATAAGTTTTAATACTATCAAAGAATGGTTGTCGGTACTGTCAGCATCATACATCATTTTTCTACTTCCACCTTACTTTGAAAACATAAACAAACGAGTAATTAAATCTCCAAAATTATATTTTTATGACGTAGGACTTGCGTCATATTTACTTGGTAATGAAAACCCAAGGCACATAGAAACTCATCCATTGAGAGGTAATTTATTTGAAAATTTAGTCATTTTAGAATATTTAAAATATAGATATAACAAAGGACTAGAAAACAATGCGTTTTTTTACAGAGACAATCACCAAAACGAAGTTGACTTAGTAGTAAAATCTGGAAATAATTATTTGCTAATCGAAATAAAATCAGCAAGTACATACAACAATGGATTTAAGAAAAATCTTGACTGGTTAGAAAAAAACATTAATGGAAATGTTATTAAAAAAATCATAATTTATTCAGGCCAAAAAGAATGGAAAGACGACCAATTTGAAATTATCAACTACCTTAACTTCATCAAAAGTTTGAAACAAAACGATTTTTAACAAAACTTTACTTAAAAAGCAATCTTTAAATTCTCTTAAAACAATATTTATTCAAAAATTTTTTAAGTTTGTCAACGTTTTTAATTGATTGATAGAAAAACAATCAAACGATTTAACATAATACGACAAACAAAAAAAACAGTACACATATAACTGGTTTACTGACAACTCGATAAACTCGACAACTCTATGTATGCACTATTAAAAAAAGAAATTTCCACATTTTTCAGTTCCCTTACAGGCTATCTTGTGATAGTTGTTTTTTTGACTGCTGTTGGGCTTTATATGTGGGTTTTCCCGGGTGAATTTAATATTTTTGACGTTGGATATTCATCTATCGACACATTATTTAACATTGCCCCTTGGGTGTTTTTATTTTTAGTTCCTGCTGTAACGATGCGACTTTTTGCAGAAGAGAAAAAAACCGGAACTCTGGAAAGTCTTCTTACCAGGCCTCTTACAGACATGAATATCGTATTAGCAAAATATCTTTCAGGCTTATCTTTAGTTTTACTTGCGCTTGTTCCCACTTTTGTATATTTTATTAGCGTACAGTTCTTTTTAAGCCCCGGGAATATGGACGTAGGAGGAACATTTGGTTCATATATAGGACTATTTTTCCTTGCCGCAATATATGTTGCAATTGGGCTTTTCGCATCAGTTATAACTCAAAATCAGGTAGTTGCCTTTGTAATTGGAATACTTTTTTCATTTTTCTTTTTTATGGGATTTGAATACATTACTCAATTAGGAATTTGGGGTGGATTTGCTGCAATAATAGACTATCTGGGAATAAATGCACATTACAATTCAATCAGTCGCGGAGTAATTGACACTCGAGATGTTATTTACTTTTTAAGCATTATTAGCTTATTTATTTTTCTAACAAAATTTGTTTTAGAAAGCAGAAAATGGTAAAAATGGACAGTAAAATCAAAATAAAAAGAAAAAAAGCAGGACAACTTATTTTAGCACTGGCAATCATTATTTTAATAAATGTAATTTCTTCGCAGATTTTCACAAGAATTGACCTAACTGCTGAAAAAAAATATACGCTAACCGATTATACAAAAGAGTCGCTAAAAAATCTGGACGGACAAGTATTCATAACGATATACCTTGATGGCAACGACTTACCACTTCAATTCAAAAAATTCAGAAACTCTGTTAAAGAAATATTAGATGTTTTTAAAATGTATTCCGGGCAAAATTTCAACTACGAGTTTGTTGACCCGACAAATGAAGAAAACAATGTAAAAGAAAGAGATCTTTTATTTCAGGAATTGTACTATTTAGGAGTAGTTCCGGTAGAAAACAACGAAGTAAACGAAGGACAAGCAACTCAAACTCTTATTTTCCCTTCGGCTGTAATAAATTACACTTATTACGACACAGACGCGGACTCACTTATATCAAGACGAGTTGGTTTAAATCTTTTAAATAACGATCCAAATTACGAACAATCAAGTCCTGAAAATATTAATAATTCGGTTCAAAATCTTGAATACTCATTTATCAACGAGATCATAAAAATCAGCAAAAAAGAAAAACCAAAAATAGCATTTATAGAAGGACATGGAGAATTATCAGAAATATATGTAATAGAAATGGAGCAAAAATTAAGCGAATATTACAACATAATGCGAGGTAAAATAGATGGACAATACGGAAGATTAGACAATTTTGAAGCAATTATTATTGCAAAACCAACAGCACAATTTTCAAAAGAAGATAAATTTGTAATTGACCAATATGTAATGAATGGCGGCAAAGTTCTTTGGCTTGTTGACGGTATAAATATCAGCATGGACAGCGTTTATTACTACGAAAGAGCTTTTGCAATGCCAGCGTATACACAAGTTTTGAGCATAGATGATATTCTTTTCACGTATGGAGTTCGCATCAACACAGATATTTTACAAGACGCTTTCAGTTCATCAATTATGCTAAAAGGGACTTCTGCAACAGGCGAAGTTAGAAATCACTGGTATCAGTGGTTTTATTTTCCTCTTTTGATAACAAAAAACACGCATGTAATTAACCGTTATATAGATGCTGTAAGGACTGAATTTGTAAGTTCTATTGACACTGTCGGGAAAAATCCGGAAGTTACTAAAACTCCATTGCTTACAACATCAAACATGACAAGAGTAATGAAAGTAAATATGCCTTGGCAAGTTGATTTTAAAGAAATAAACGAAACTCCCGACCAGAAATTATTCAACGCAAAAGATATTCCGGTTGCAATATTGCTTGAAGGAGAATTTCCTTCATTGTTCAAAGGCAGAATGATTGATAATTTATTACCTCAAAAATCGTTATTCAAAGAAAAAAGTGTTCCAACAAAGATGATTGTTGTAGCAGATGGAGACATTATCAAAAACGTTGTAAAAAGCGACAACCAAACAATGCCTTTAAGTTTCGACAAATATTCTTTGTATAATTACTATGGAAACGAACAATTTCTAATGAATGCACTTAATTATTTATGCGACGACGAAGGATTAATGTCTCTCAGATCACGCGAATTTAAACTGAGACTACTTGACAACGCCGTGGTTAGCACAAAAAAATCTATGTGGCAGTTTATAAATCTTTTATTACCAATTGTGTTGATAATAATTCTAGGTCTGGTAATGCACTTTATAAGAATTAGAAAATATACTAGGAAATAAGTAATCAGTTGACCAGTTAACCAGTTGACTAGTTAAACGGTTAAGTATCAGAGAGACATAAAATCAATAAAATCAAAAAAACATATTCAATATTTTAAAAATAAAATCATGAAAAAAATACTTTTTATAAGCATAATTTTGTTGGCGGGAATCAGCCTTTTTGCACAAGAAACAGAGTTTTCAAACTACGACCCCGAAGCAAAAAAAATTCTTGATAAATTATCAGATAAACTTGCCGAAAAAAACACAGCAAGAATTTATTTTGAATATTCTGCTCACAATGCTCAAGATTCCACAGAATATTCATACATGGGATATTTATTTGTAAAAGATGAATCGAAATACAAAGTTATTATTCCTGAAAATGAGATTTTTTCTGACGGAGTAAAAGTATTTTCGTACAACAAAAAAGCAAATGAAATGAACATTACTTTTTCAGATCCAAAAAATGATGCAATTTACACACCACAAAACCTAATTAACGCATATAAAAAAGGCTACAAATACAGTTATCGAGGTGAATTAACATTTGAACCCAAAGCCAGAGTTAACGGAGAAATTGTAAAAGTAACCAAAACATGCCATGTTATTGACCTTTATCCTGAGAATCCAAAAAAATCGCCGTATTCTATCATTCGTATTTGGATTGACAAAGACAAAAACGAACTTGTTAGTGTAAAATATCAGGAAAAAGACGGAGTAGAACAAGTAGTTGATATTCTTTCATTTGAACTTGATATTACTATCAATGATGATATTTTCACATTTGACCCCAAATTATATCCAGAAAACATTGATGTAATAGACTTCACAGAAGAATAAAAAATTCAAATAATAGACATAAAATCAGCGTCTTAGACATTTTATTTAAATCAGGTGGACAACACCTGATTTAGGCAAAGCGTTTTGTTTAAATCAGGTTGGAAACACCTGATTTAGGCAAAGTGCCTCTGGCAAGTGTTTTCCATCTGCCAGTACTTTTAAATCAATTCACATAAAAACTTAAGACTAATAATCCCATTTCTTTTTATAAGAACTAAAATTACTAAGTCCAATTTTTACCGAAAAATCAGCATTTGAAAGATTATTATCTGCTGTAACAGCATAAATACCAAATCGAAACAATTCTGTTTTAATTCTGAAGACCTTTTCAAGTCCGGCAAACATTTCATAATGATAAAAATCTTCATTTGGAATAAGCAAACTAGCACCACCAAAAGCAATTGATAATTTCAAATACTTAAAAAGCGGAACTTTGTTCAATAAACTTCCATTAAAATGATGCACATAATTCGCTTGCAAAAATTCGCTATTGGTGCTGAAAATTGAAGGCAATAATTGCATTGATGTGACAGGGCTGGAAAAAAACAACTGATCGGAACCACGAAAATATTTATATTCCAAAAGCCTCAAATTACTTGTATTTAAAAACTTACCAACTTTTAACTGCCAGCGACTTTCACCAAATCTGGCAAGAGTAAAAATTCCTTTAGAACCAAGTTCTACATAGTCAAAATTAACTTCGCTGTTGAACAAATTCGGAATTCCTTTGCGATAAGTAAAAGTAATTTCAGGCAAATCAGACCCAATAATAATTTTTCTATTCCCTTTTATAATATATTTCTGCGCAGGAACATATTTCAAATCAAGCTGCACTTCAGTTTTTATATATTGCTCAAAATCAATTGGTTCATTAAGCTCACCAAACAAAAAATCAGACCAATTAGATAATTGCAGGTTGTTTATTGGTATTTGGTTAGAATATAAAAAGCCAAGTTCAGCATATAATCCATTAACAATTTCCATTCTCTGTTTTATGGCAAAAGTTTTATTTCTAACGTAATTACTTCTGCTGAAAATTTGTTCAAACGAAGCATAATTATTTATAACGTCGTAATAATCTCCAATTTCCACATAAGTACGAACAAACTTCTTGGGGAAATATGTTAACCCAAATCCAAACTTTCCTTTAACATCCTTATTTTTAAAGCCATAATCAATCTGAAATTTTATTTCAGCAATCATGTCATTACTAAATCTTTTTTGAATATCAACCGGTAATTTATGCCTATACCCTCCAATACCAAAGGGATTAACCTGTTCCAACAGTCCACCAACATACCACTGAGTACCATTATAATGATTTTTTCGTCCAAATCCAACTAACGGAGTCCACCAAGTAAGCCTGTTAAATAAACTATCTTGTTCATCAAGATACTCATCGCTTGTATAGTAACTTTTTATGCTGTCAGTTTTATCGATAAATTCCAACTCGTTTTCTTTCAGAGCAATCGGACGATTATCTCCCCAAAACAAGCTATCTTTATCCATTGCATCTTCTTGATAAGTAATTATTTCATTATTGAAAATTTTATTATTAATTTCTTGATTAATTACGTAATCTTTCCTAATTATTTTGGTATTTCCCAGAACGATATTGTCTTTTCCATTAGCAATTGTATATATGATTTCGGTTCTAACAGGAAGATAAATACTATCTCCAAACCGTTGATAATTCTGAATAATATTGAATTTTTGATAATTAAGCAAAGCTTGTTCATTTATATATAAATCAACGCTCAACAAAGCCCAAGAACTATCTTCAATATAAATATTTCCGTAAAATAAAGCACTTACTTCATTTTTAGGTTCTACTTTAATTTTATTAATTTTCACTCCATTTTCGTAAAAAGAAGTATTAAATTCGTAATTATAAAAAAGGTTTGAATTTGAAGCAATCGGGCTAACAATAGGTTGGTTGCAAAGACTAGGTAAATCAAGCTGGTTTTGATAAAAATTAAAATCTGCACTTGCTACATTTTTGTAAAACACAAAAGGATTTTCGTATGTATAATAATTTGCTGCTATATCCATCTCCCCGTATTCTGCACCAACAACAATTGACCTTCCATAATCCAGAGGTTTTTCCTCCGTAAAATCGTGATAAGCTAAAACAACTTCTTTGTATTTCTGCGGTCGTTTAAAATAAGTTTCAGCAACATATTCAATTAAATTCAGATTTTCTTTTTTTAGGTAAGTTTCAAAATCTTTTTCCTTCAAAGTGCTGTCCTGTTTTTTTTCTTCAAATTCATTTTCAATTGAAGTTTTGACATAAGAAGTACACTCAAAATTTTCAACACTTGTTAAAAAAGAGCGTCGATTATTTCTAACATGTTTCATTATTTTTTTCGCCTTATCTGCCTTATTAGCAACAACTTCAATGCCCGGGATTTGAACATCTGTTTTTTGTAGAACCACGTTAACTACAAGTTTTTGATTAGAACCAACGACAATTTCTTTTTCCAAAGTTTTATAACCAAGATAATTATATACTAATGTATATTTACCTTGTTTAAGCTCAATAAAATAATTACCATTAAAATCAGCCGTTACGCCATAAGTGGAATTTTTAACATAAACAGTTGAAAAAGATAAGACAAGACTGTCTGAACCAGTTATTTTTCCGGAAATTGTTGAACCAAAACAAAAAGCAGGAACAATAAACAATAACAACAACAAAAGAGAAGTAAATTTTAATTTCATTATTAAAAATTTTAGGCAAAGTTAAAATATAATTCTGTGTGACGGTTGAATTAAAGAAAAGTTACTACACAAATCTTCATTTTTACATAAATTTAACTTAACAGAATATACGAAGAAAGTCTTATTATTATTTTTTGTTTTAACTTTGTTGCAAATAATACAGACTTATGAATAAGATTTTAACTTTAATTTTAGGCATTCTACTAACAACAAACCTTTTTGCTTCTAGCATTTTAGTACCCATGGACGATTCCCAAACCAATCACCTAAAAGCTTATGGCGTTACTTTTTGGGTTTTAGAAAATGGCTTAGAATGTGACTGGCTTTTAAATTATCGCGATGGTAGTTTTTTGCTTCCAGCAAGACCAGAAATTCAAGAAAAATGCATAATTTTCAACGTATCTTATGAAGTAATTTCAGATGCCGAAGTAAACAGCATATTTTCTTATATCTCTAAGCCTGAAATTAACATGGACAAGGTAAAACTCCAAAAAGCTCCACGTGTTGCAGTATATGCTCCCAAAACTTATCAACCCTGGGATGATGCAGTTATGATGGTTTTGGAATATGCTGAAATTCCATACGATGTAGTTTACGACGAAGAAGTATTACGCGGAGATCTTAATAATTACGATTGGCTTCACTTGCATCACGAAGATTTTACAGGTCAATACGGTAAATTTTGGGCTTCGTACAGAAATGCATCATGGTATCAGGATCAAGTAATAGAATCAGAAACACAAGCAAAAAAATTAGGATACTCAAAAGTATCTCAGCTAAAACTTGACGTAGCTCTTACTATAAAACAATGGATTTTTAACGGAGGGTTTTTATTTGCAATGTGCTCAGGAACAGATTCTTACGACATAGCGCTTGCCGCCGAAGGAGTAGATATTTGTCAGCCAATGTTCGACGGCGACCCAATTGATGCAGATGCACAAAGTAAGCTGGATTATTCAAAAACCTTAGCTTTTCAGAATTTTAAGATAAGTACAAATCCTTATGAATATGAATTTTCTGATATTGATGTTACTAATTATAGACCCATTAAAAATGAAGAAGACGACTATTTTACATTATTTGAATTTTCGGCAAAATGGGACCCAATTCCAACAATGTTAACTCAATGTCAAACAAAAATTTTAGAAGGTTTTATGGGTCAAACTACTGCTTTTAATAAAGATTTAATAAAACCAAACGTTATCATTATGGGTGAATACAAAGTAGCAAATGAAACACGATACATTCATGGCGAATATGGTCAGGGAACCTGGACTTTTTATGGAGGACACGACCCCGAAGATTATCGTCATTTGGTTGGGGATCCACCAACAGAATTACAATTGCACCCAAATTCTCCAGGCTATAGACTTATTTTAAATAACATACTATTTCCTGCTGCCGAAAAGAAAAAAAGGAAAACCTGAAGAGCATGTAAATCTCATTCATTGAGCCAAAGAATGAAAGAAATAATAATAAACAACTAAAAAGACAATTTCTGAAAAAATAGCCGAATTATCGGCTATTTATTTTCTGTTTTTCTGCGTTGTTTTTCAGAAGTAAAAAGCTGAAGTTCTCTTGATGTTTGTCCTGCAACAGAAGTGTTTTCTTCGGTTCTACGCAGCAAATAGGGCAAAACATGTTTTATTGGTCCGTAAGGAGTATATTTAGCAACATTATAACCTGCTTTTGCCAAATTGAATGTAATATTATCACTCATTCCGTAAAGTTGAGAGAAAAAACATCTTGAATCATCTTTTGCTAAACCGTTTTGGCTCATTAGTTCTGTCAAAAAACGACTACTTTTTTCATTATGAGTAGCATTAAAAATTGAGATTCTATCGATATGCTCCACCGAAAATTTAAGAGCAGCATTAAAAGCATCGTCTGTATCTAGTTTAGTATTATGAATAGGGTCAGGATATCCTAATTTCTGAGCCAATTCTCTCTCTTTTTCCATATACGCACCACGAACAAATTTAACACCTATAAAAATATTATCCGAAATTGCTTTTTGATACAAATCCTTCAAAAAATCAAGTCTGTCTTTGCGATACATTTGAAGAGTATTATAAACAATAGCTTTTTCCTTATTAAATTCTTGCATCATTTCATAAACAACAATGTCGATAAAATTCTGATAAGCAACATCTTCTGCATCAATCATAATGGGCATATCTAAATCATAAGCTTTTTGACAAAGAGTTTTTACTCTGGTTCTGAATTTTTCGGTTTCAAGAATTTCCTCTTCTGTTAAGTGCTCTTTTCTGCCTGCTTTACGCAAAACATCAGGATAACAAAAAGCAGTTGGTTTAAACACTGCATAAGGGATATTAGAATTTGTAGCAGCATTATCAATTGTTCTTAACGTTTCTTTTAATGCTGCATCAATTTTAGCTTCTGTATCTCCACCTTCAACAGAGTAATCAAGGATTGTTTTAACATTAAATTTAGCTAATTTTTCAACAAGAGGATTACAAGATTCTAGTGTTTCACCACCTACAAAATGTTGATAAATTGTAGGTCTAACAGCCCAGCCAATAGGAAAATGAATAGCAATAGCAGTATTTATTAAAGCGTTTCCAACTTTTACCATTGAATTTTTACCAATCATTTTAAATAAAAAAACAGCCTTATTCAATTCTTTGTCTGTTTTCCAATCGAATGCAATTTTTGTGTCATTAAAATTTATTTGTTCCATTTATATTCTTTTTTGTAATATATAATAAATCAATCCGTTAATATATTTTTTTCAGGCGAGCAAAAATAGAATAATTTACAGATATAGATTGATTTTTACAATGTGTTTTTCAGCATATTAAGAAAGAGGCGGGAATTAATTAAATTTTACACCAACCACAAGAACGTCGTCAACTTGTTTTTTTGTTCCTTTTAGGTTGATAAATAATTTTTTCAGCTCGTCAGCTTGTTTATTAAAAGGTAAAGGTGATACTTTTTTAAGGATTTCAATAAAATTAGACAGACCTAATTTATGGTTGATTTTATAGTCAATTTGATTGATAAAACCATCTGAGAACAAATAAACAACATCACCTTTTTTATAATCTATTTTTTTCAATAAAAAGGGTTCATCAAAAAACTCAGAATAACCACCAATAGAAAAATTATTAGCATCTAACTCTATACTATCACCTTTTCGGATAATGACTATTGTTTGTCTGGCTGCGCTATATTCAATTGTTGTTTTATTTTTATCGTAAGCAATTAAACTTATGTCAAAACTATCCTGAATCTGACGTTCGTTGTTTTTCATGCCTAAAAGCTTAACATATCGTTCTCTAACTTTCTCCAAAACTAAAGATGGGCTACTATCATTTCCGTTAATTTCAGAAAAAACATCTTCAAAAGTAGTT
This sequence comes from Bacteroidales bacterium, assembly GCA_016938685.1. Taxonomy (GTDB): domain Bacteria; phylum Bacteroidota; class Bacteroidia; order Bacteroidales; family JAFGUD01; genus JAFGUD01. The sequence continues at coordinate 58,452 of JAFGUD010000235.1, forward strand.
AGGATTAAAAAGCTTAAAAATGTTCCGGTTACATTTTGACCTGTGCTGTCAATAGCACTGATAAAAATTTTATCATCAAATTCATATCTAGCCCAGAAATCGCCACTAACAATATCTTTTGGAATTGAAACTTCAAAAAAATCGGCGTTGGAAATTGTCAGTTGTCTTCCAAAAATAGTTTTGTGAATATTTACTGCATATCTAATACTTGAATCAATATCAGATTTCTTTTGCAGAAGTTGATTTTTGTGACGGGTAATTTTATGTTGTTGAGCTTCAAGAGTATTATTTGTAACAGAAATCTCTTCTCTTCTGCTAACCAACTCTTCGTTTAAATCTTCAACTTTTTTAGCAGAAATTTTCAATTCATCAATTTTAGTATCAAGTTCGGCTGATTTAGACACAAGTTCATCTTTCTGGATATAAACAAGTTGAGTTCTTTTTTCTATTATACCTTCTAAATTTTTATTTATATTTTCAAGATTCCAGTAATAATAGTAATTATCGTACATAACATCAATTTGCGAAGAAAGATCTTCAAAAATAGTAATTTGTTCTGCAGAAAACTTTGAGTTTTTGCCAATGACAAACATTGATTTTATTTTTCCGTTTAAGAACAATGGCATTGACAAATAATATTCTCCATCAAAATTTATAACACTATTTTTACTGTTATTTACGGATTTTTGAATTACTTCAGGAGATATATCAGATACAATATTTTGCTCCAATTTAGCAAACGCAACACCGGCTTCTGTCTTTTTACACTCACAAAATCCTTCGCTTCCTCTAATTACTAAAAACTCAGCGATTTCAGCATTAAACTCTTTTCCTATAATACCAACTCCCTCAGCCAAATCAAAAGAAGGAATTTTTAATAACTCATTTCTTATTCTGTTTAATATCTGAAACCGATTAGAAATTGTATTAATCTTTGTTTCAGCAATTGAATAATTTAGAGCCAAAAAAACACTATGACTAATAAAAAAAATAAGTAATCCGGTATTTAATAAATAAGCTGTATTAATAATTGTCAGATTGAACAATATATCGTTTATCATACCAATTAGAAAAACAGTCATCCCAAAGAAAGAATAGATAATATTAGGTATTTTTTTTAATAGTCCTCTTAGTAAAACAATATTAATATAAAAAAACAAAAATAATCCCAGCCCCATAAATGGTAATAACGTATACGAATATATACGGCAAGGCGTTACTAAAACAACAATTGCACCAGCAATTGAACTAACTAACAACACATAATAAACATATTTATTGATAATTTTATAATCACGAAACAAATACCATATAAAAAGAATAAAAAAAACAGCTCGACCATAGTTACCAATAAAATCAATTTTTTTTGTTAACTCCCAGTAAGAAATATCCGGGAAAAGTCGCATAAACAACATTTCACCATTAACAATTTCAAATAATAAAGTGATAATAATGGCAAGACTAAAAAAAAGGTAAGCCGGATTTTGACGACGAAAGAAAAATGTAAGAAGAAAAAATATTGCAAATATTATTTCAGCACCGATAATTATATAGGAATAAATTAAATTTCCTCGTACCTTAGTCATCACTTTTTCAACCGATCCAAAAGATACATTTTCTTGAATTCCACCTAGTCTATGTGAAAAATTACTTACCTGAATAACAACATCTATTGTGTCAGAAGAAGATTCTATGAAAAATTCTCTTGGAATAGTTTTAGGAATTGATTCTTCAGGCGATTTCCCAACTTTCCCTATTTCATCAATAGGTTCTCCGTCAATCCAAATTTTATACGAAGAAATAACTTGCCTAACTTTTAGAACATATTGTCCTTGTGGCACTAAAATTTTAACATGAAAAGTAGCAAATCCATGCCCTCCAATTTTTTTGCCTTCTTCTATCTCATATTCCTGCCAAGTATTATTTATTTTGATATATCTAATAGAATCCTTTGGATAATTTTGAATTTCCTGAGGAGTAAGTAATTGATCCCAATAAAACTCCCAATTTCCATGAACTGAATAAATAGAATTTGAGTTAAAATCAGAAAGGTTCAGCACGCCTTTGTCAACCAAAACAGCATCGTTTTTTTCGTTTTTGCATGAGCTAAAAATAAAAGTAACAAAAACGAAAACGCCAAACAATATGTACTTAACTAATTGTTTCATTGTTTTTTAAAAAATAAGCCAACAGCAAGATAATCATCTACTTGTTTCATATCTTTTTTCCAATTTATAAATTCATCTTCAATTAATATATCATGTTCATCAAACTCAGAATTCTGAATTTTGGTCAACATTTCGTTTATTCTTTGAACACCAAACTTCCGCATATCTTCTCTTCTGATTTGATTCATAAATCCATCAGTTTGCAGGTATAAAATATCATTATAATTCAATGTTGTTTTTCGTAAATTGTAGTCAAAATTACGTTTTTCAATGAAAACTCGTTTATCAACATCTAACATGGTTACTTGTTTGTTTCGCGCTAAATGAGCTATTAAATTTTCGCCACAGTAAAGAAATTCTCCTGTTTTTATATTCAAACTAGAAAAGAAAATATCAAAACTATCTTCAATTCCTTGATTTTTATCTATTATTTCAAAGAAATTTATCTTAAGTAATTTAACAAATTCATCGGGTCTAATAGTTGCTATTTCAGGATTTTCTGCAAGTAATTCTTCAAACAATGTTTTTATCAAAATAGTAATAAAAGTAGACGTGATATTATGTCCGGTGCTATCTATTACAGCTATCAATAAATAATCGCCAACAGGATGGCTAAACCAAATATCGCCACTAACTGTCTCTTTTGGCAATGAAAGCTCAAAATATTGAGAAGACATATTTTTTTGAGAACTCAACAGGGTCTTCAATATTACATTTGAATATTCAACGCTACTATTTATTGTAGAAATTTTCTTTTCAATTATTTCTTTTTGGGCTAATATTTCCTCATTTTTATTTTCTAAGACATCAATATTTGTTGAGATTTCGGAAGTTCGTTCAATTATTTCATTATTCAAATCCTCAACAATTCCATTTGTTATATTTAGCTCTTCTAATTTTTCATCTAGAGAGGCTTGATTTATAAGTAATTGTTCTTTTTGTTTTGTTATAGTCTCTATTCTTTTTTCAACAATAGTTTCAAGATTTTTATTCAGATTTTCCAAAGAATAATAATATATATAATTATCCAAAAAAGTAGAGAACTCAGTATGTAGCATTTCTAAAACATCAGCATCTTGCTTTCTATTAATCCTTGAATTTTTAAGAAAAATAAAAGCTTTAATACTATTTTTATCAAAAACAGGATAAGCCAAACTGTTTTTTTCAACAACAACATTTCTTGTTATTCTCATTTTTTCGATCACCGACTTATCTACGGAATACTTCAATGGTTCATTTAAATATGACGCTCTAATAAAGCCGTCTTTATATAAAATTTCACTCTTAATATTTTCATTGTTTTCTATAAAAATTGCAGATTCAACCGATTTTAAATTATCTGAAATAATTTTCAGCATTTTTTCAAGCTCAAAGGGCTTAATGTTAGTAAGTTGATTTCTGATATAATTTACATTTCCCCACAATTGAGAATATTTTGTATTGGTACTATGAGCAGAAGAAATATTAAGAGCTAAAATGATAGCGTTTGTAAGAATAAAAACAAATAAACCAAAATTTGCCAAATAAGGAGTAGAAATTAAGTTCATATAGGAAAACAAGTCATTTAACATCGATAATACAATAACGACTGTTCCGATAAGAATAAGAAAAGCTCTTCGATCTCTTTTCAACGAAAGTTTGGAAAGCAAAAATATGATATAAAAAAAAGCAACAAGTGTAACACCTAAAAAAGGATAAAGGGTACTTGTAAAAAAAGAGGCTTTGGTAACAATAATGAGTCCTGAGAACACAAAAAGAAATCCCATAATTATTCTGGAAAAAATATTTTTCAATAATTTTTCCTGTATAAATATTTGACGAAGAAAAAGAACAAAGAATATTATTCGCCCATAGTTTGAAATAAAATCAATTTTTTTTGTTAATTCCCATGTCATATTTGAGAAGACATCTGTAAATATGCTTTCTCCATTAACTGATGCAAATAAAGCACTTAATAGTATTGTTAAACTAAAATAAAGAGGCGCAACTCCTCCATTTTTAATAAACAAAAAATTAAACAAAAAGAAGATTGCAATTATTAAAAAACTACCTAACATAAAAAAAGTAGAAATAAGCCCTTTTGATTGGGATTTCACAATTGTCTGAGGTTTCCCAATAATAATTTTATTTTGAATACCTCCTACTCTATGATGAAAATTGCTAACCTGAATGACAATACTAGTCGTATCATTTTGTGATTCAAAAAAAACAATTTGTGGATTTAAATCAGGAACAGAAGAATTGGCATTAGTGCCTACGGTTCCATTTTGAGCGACTAATAAATCATCAACCCAAATATTATAAGCAGTTTCAATCCGTTTGAACTTTAATGCATATTCTCCTTTGGGAATTACTAATTGTAGATGAAAAGTACCATAAGTAAAGTTTCCTATTTTCTGACCATCAACTATATAATTATTCCAAACACTATTTACTTTAACAAAAGCTGCCGTATCAGCAGAGTATTTTTCGAAATTAGAAGGTATTAATAGTTTTTTCCAATAAAATTCCCACTGTCCATCAAGTGGAAACATTTGATTTTCAAAAATTGAGTCAACTTTCAACACACCATTTTCAGCCAACTGAAAATCGGTTTTTTGCTGTTTACAAGAAAAAAGCACTAATGTTAACAACAATATTACTATATGTAATAATTTTTTTTTCATTATTAAACAAGAAAACTTACGATACTAACATCGTCAATCTGGGAATTATTTCTCTTCCAGCTTTTAAATGTATCAATCAAAATATCAGACTGTTCTTTGAAAGGAAATTTTTGAATATCAATCAGAAGTTTTTTAAAATTAGCCATGTAGTATTTTGTGTAATTTTCGCCTCCAAATTGATCAACATATCCATCAGTAAATAAATAAATAATATCGTTTTCCCGAAGAGTTAAAGAGTTATTAGAAAATGGTTTTTCATAACCTTCTATGTATGAACCTATTGGCATCCTATCGCCCTTAATATGAATAATTTCATTATTTCGGATAATAAAAATTGGATTGTAAGCTCCTGAAACTGATAATTCTTTTGTATCCGAATTATAAATACAAAAACTCATATCAAAACCATCTTTAATTGCCTGATTTTCGTCTGTTAACTGCTTAATAATTGTTTCTCGGAGTATATTTAAAATATTTGCAGGAGTAAAATCAGAATTTGATGCAAAAGTTTTATTAACAGCTTTGTTAATTAGTCTTATACCAAGCAAGCTCATTAAAGCACCGGGAACACCATGTCCTGTGCTATCTGCAAGAGCAAAAATAAATTTATTTTCTATTTTTTTACTCCAGAAAAAATCGCCGCTAACAATGTCTCTTGGAAAATCTATCACAAAAAAATCTCGAAAAGGAATATTCTCCTCTTCTTGTTTTAGTGCTGATAATATAGTACTTGCATACTTAATATTATCAGAAATTTGCTTATTATGTTTTTCTAATTCTTCTTTTTGTTTGCTAATTTCCGAATTTTGAACTCCCAAACGAATATTTTGTTTTTCGAGTTCTAAATTTTGAGTTTCAAGTTCATCATTTATTTCTTGCTGGATAATATATTGTTCTTCTAAAAGTTGTATTTTTTCATCTAATTCCTGATTTTTCAAGTCAATTTCAAATTTTTGCTTCTCTACTTCCAGAGTTCTGTCTTTCACTTCTTTTTCCAGATATTGATTCATTTCTTGCAATCTAAAATAAGCGACTGCTGTGTTAATAATACTGTAAAATTGAGCTGAAGCTGATTTCAAAACTGATTGTTGAGCATTATTTAATGCTCGTTCTCTATTTTCTAAATAAATAGTTGCAATTGTTTTATTATTCTCTAAAACCGGAATAACAACAATCGTTTTTATCTGATTGTTTTTAAGAAATTGGTTGTTTTTATGTTCATCAATATAAATTTTATTCTTATTAGAAAAAAATGCTGACTCTTGTTTTTCAAATGCATTTTTAACAACAGGTATAAAAAAGTCTGAACTATCTTTAGACAAATCAACAACCAAATTAATCTTAACTGGAGATTTGTCTTTTTCAACAATATTGCTAATAAAAATGGTATCTTTTTCGATAGAAAAAATAATAATTTTTTCTATTCCAACAGTTTCAACAAAAGCATATAATGACTGACTAATATCATAAGAAGGTGTTGATAGAAGAGCCTCTTTTAATCTGTTTTGAATTTCAACACTATTAGTGAGGTTTTCAGCTTTTTCAAATAATTCTGCATTTTTTATAGACAATAAAAAAGCTTGCAATAGAGCATAAACAAACACTCCCAAACCAACAGAATAAAAACTATTAATATAGCCGAAATCGTATAAAGAGTCATTTAAAGTTGAAACAAGAATAAAAACCAAGCCTAAAAATGCGAAAATAATATTTTTATTATCTTTAATAGACACTGCTGTAATAACAATCTCATACAAAAGAGTTCCAAGAGCAAAAGCAATAAAAATTATTATAGTATGTGTGTATACTTTTACCGGAGCAAAAGCAATAAAAAGCGTCATAATAACGACAAAATAAATAGAACTCTTTTTCAAGAACTTAGAGAATTTATTTCTTGTGAGTCCCTCTATGAATAGTAATAAAAACAGAGGTCTCAGATAAGAAGCTATATTCCATATTTTCGACGCTAAAACCCAACCAATTCCGGGAAAAGCTCTAACAAAAAACAACTCTCCGTCAAAACCAAGCGTTATGACTTCAAATAAAAGGAATAGAGAGAAATATAAATTTGAAATTACTTTTTTGTTGTAGAAGAAAAGTATGAAATAAAAGAGCATCATAAACGCAAGTGCTCCAATAATAAATACTTCGTACAACAAACTTGAATAACTTAATTTTTCAATAGCTTCGGGAGTTCCAAATTTTATAACATTTGTTATTCCGGCTTTTCGGAAATTATAATTTGAAACTTGAATTGTAATATTCAATATATTAGTGTCGGCATAAAAAACAAACTCTTTTGCCAGATCATTAGGCACAAAATCATCTATATTAGCAGATACCTTTCCAACTTCTAAAGACACAGAATCGTTTATCCAAACTTTATAAGAAAGGAAAATTCGTTTGAACTTAAATGCATAAAAATTATCTGGCGGAACATTTAATTGAATGTGATAAGTAGCTTTCCCATTTTGACTATGATTATATTCTGCCCAGGTATTAGGTATATTAACTAACTCAGGCTCCAAGTTAGTTGTTTGGATTTGACTTGGATTTAAAAGAGTATCCCAATAAAACTCCCATGTACCTTTCAAATCATAAACCATTTCATCATCAAGCTTAGAATCAAAAAAATCCAATTTTGAGGAATCCATTTGTTTGACACTTGTTTTTACCCCACACGAAGCAAAAAACAGAATCAGAATTAGAAATATGTAGCTTGTTTTTGTCAAAATATTTTATTTTTGAGGCGAAAAAAAATTAGACCATGTAAACTTCTGTTTACAAAGTAATATTCAAGAAACCTCTAATAATAGATGTTTTAACGAATTAGTTAAAAATTAAAATTAAAACATCTTCCTAAATCTAAGTTTCAAAAATATAAATTTTAACATGAATACCAAAAAAAAAATCGAACTAAATCACTTAAAAAATGAAAATACAACCATAATAGACACACTGATTGAAAAATATGGTTTTATCATTTTTTTAATACTGTCTTTTTTTGTTGCTGTTTTTATTTTCAAAAGTTTTTTTGACGGAACTCTTTTGTATTTTTTCAAAGATATTGGTAGTGATTCAATAAACATAACGTTCCCTAATTTTATTCAGGGTGAAAACTTAAATCATTCTGATGGAATTTTCAAAACCTGGACTTTTTATACAGGTATGGGACAAAGACTTACAAACCCTATAACATTAAATCCTATAACAAACATTCTTAGAGTTTTTCAAGCTTTTTTTGGTGTAGATCTTTGGTTTTACAGAATTTATTTATACTATTTTTTGTACTTTTTACCAATAGGAATTATTGGTTTTTACTATTTCCGAACTTTAGGTTACTCTAAATTTACTGCTATAATTGGAGGTTTACTTCTTCAATTTTCGGGATATTTAATTGTCGGTTCGCAATGGGGACATGCTCATAAAATTTTATATTCTGTTTTTTTATATTTCTCTTTTGAACAACTTTTACTTAAAAAAAGATGGATTTATTTTGTTTTAGCCCTTTATTTATTGAGCGATAATGTATTTCTATTGTCTGTAAACGCTATATTTCTAGCATTTTATTCCTTGGTTCGGTTTTTAAACGAAAACGACGGCAAATTAAAGGGTTATTTTCCGCTTTTAGGAAAAATGATAGGACTTGCTGTTTTGGGAATTGCCATAAATGCACCCAGAGCAACATCTAATTTTCTTACAATGTTCCAAAGTCCAAGAGTTAGTGGTAGTGTTAATCAAGCAAAAATTCTTATTGAAAATCCTGAAATTTTAGACGGATTTCTTAGAAGAGTCACAACAATTCTACGTTTTTTTGGCAATGATTTATTAGGCTCCGGAAGCGAATTTAGAGGTTGGTACAATTATCTTGAAGCCGCTTTATTCTACATTGGAATAATTTCTTTAGTGCTAATATCCTTTTCATTCTCTTTTTTCAATAAAAAACAAAAAATATTCTACGGTTTATTCCTAAGCTTCTGGATTTTAGTTGCTTTTATTCCGATTTTAAGACATACTGTAAATTTGTTCATGGGCAACTATTTCAAAAACAGTATCGATATTTTTGTGCCTTTTACTGTTCTTTTCTTTGCAATGTTTAGTCTGGAAAATATTCAAAAAGGAAACAAAATAAATCCGTTGACACTAATTGTCGTCTTAGGAGGACTTTTAGTATTACTTCATTTTCCATATTTTGATTTTACTGATGCAATAGTAAACCCAAAGATGAAAATAACAATTAGTATTTTTATTCTTTGTTACGGCGCAATTATTTATTTTTTGAGCATTAAAAAAAACACGGCATTATTTAAAATCATTTTGTTGCTTCTTGTGACATTTGAGGTGTCATACATATCGTGGTTTTCGGTAAATGAAAGAGAAGTATACGTTACAAATGAATTTAAAGGCGACATGGCAGGCTACAAAGATGGCACAATAGAAGTTGTGAACTACATTGCCGAACAGGACAGTTCGTTGTTTTACAGAATGGAAAAAGATTATTCATCAGGAAATTCACAACATTCGAGCTTAAATGATGCTAAAGCACAAGGATTTTACAGCACACCAAGTTATGGTTCTTTCAATCAAAAATATTACATACGATTTCTTGAAGAAACAGATGTAATTGATAAAGGAAACGAAGGACAAACACGCTGGGCAACAGGAGTGAGAGGAATTCCATTACTAATGACTTTTGCCAATGTAAAATATTATTTAGCAAGAGATTATACAACAAATATTAAGTTAAGTGGATACGACAGCATCGGGATTATGAATGATATTTTAATACTTAAAAACAAATACTACTTACCATTCGGATATTCTTACAACAAATATTTACCAATTGGAGATTTTAGAAAGTTATCTAAATTCAAAAAACAAGAAGCATTATTAAGCGCTGTTATTTTAGAAGATGAAAAAGAAAATTTCAATATGACAAAATTAGACACAAATCTACTTGCACCGATTGACAGCTTTAATTTTGACATATATTCGAGCATGATTGATAGCCTTCGTCTCGACACATTTGAAATTTCAAGTTTTATAAACAAAAAAATCGAAGGTAAGATTAATCTATCGTCAGATAAAATGTTGTTTTTCACAATTCCTTATGACCGCGATTGGCGAATTTTTGTTGATGGCAAAAAAGCCAAAAAAGTTCTTGCAAATACTGGATTTATAGGGATTTATCTAAAAAAAGGAGAACATCAAATTCAAATGAAATATTTATCGCCCTACTTTGAAGAAACACTAATTACCGCAATAATAGCTTTGTTAGTGCTTGGTTTAATGATAATTATACGATCTCGAAAATCAAAACAAAAAAAATAATCAAAAAACCATTCTATTTTATAATTTTGCAAAACTTTTTTTAGCCAACGAAAACATTTATTTTGAAAAAAAAATTCTTCTTAAACTTACTGTTTCTAGTTGCTCTTAACTTAATAGTTAAACCTTTTTGGGTGCTGGGAATAGACAGAGTTGTCCAAAATCAAGTTGGCTCGGCTGATTATGGAATGTATTTTTCCTTATTCAATCTTTCTTTACTTTTTAATATTATACTAGACTTAGGGCTTACAAATTTCAACAATCGCAATATTGCACAACACAAACAATTGCTACCAAAATATTTCTCTAATATTGTTGTTCTGAAATTTTTATTAGCTTTTTTTTATGCAATTATAACCCTTGCTGTAGGATTTATTTCAGGATATGATATCATACAATTTAAAATACTTCTAATTCTTATTTTTAACCAATTTTTACTATCATTTATTCTATATTTACGCTCAAATATTTCGGGGCTACATCATTTTAAAATAGACAGTTTAATATCGGTTCTCGACAGAGTTTTAATGATAATTTTAATTGCTATTTTACTATGGACAAATATCGTTAAAGGAGATTTTCAAATTATTTGGTTTGTATATGCACAAACAATAGCTTATTTCATAACAGCACTAATAGCTTTTTTTGTGGTTTTATCATATTCAAAAAGTATTAAAATAAAAATAAACAAAGCGTTTTTAGTATCAACCCTTAAGCAAACTTTTCCTTATGCTTTGTTAGTTTTTTTTATGTCATTTTATAATAGGTTTGATGCATTTATAATTGAAAGGTTATTAGTTGACGGAAAAACACAGGCAGGTATCTACGCACAATCTTTCAGATTATTAGATGCAGTTTCCCAATTTTCTCTACTTTTTGCCGCTTTACTACTTCCTATTTTTTCAAGAATGCTTAAAACCAAACAAAAAATTGATGATTTGGTTCAATTTTCATTTTTTCTACTGTTAACCCCTTCTGTTATTTTTGTAGTTTCTTCCGTTTTTTATAGCACTGAAATAATAGATTTGCTATACACCGAACATGCCGAAATATCTTCAAGTATTTTTTCAATATTAATTATTGCATTTATTCCAATATCATTAACATACATTTTTGGCACATTACTTACCGCCAACGGAAATTTAAAAAAACTGAACATTATAGCTTTTTTGGGGGTTGTGATAAATTTAACTCTCAATTTAATTCTTATCCCACAATTTAAAGCTTATGGAGCCGCGATAACAGCAATAATCACTCAGGTTTTAACTGCTGTTTTACAAATGTGGCTTGCGTTTTATATTTTTAAAATAAAGATTTCGACAAAAAAAATCATCTCAATAATGTTGTTTTTGGCAATTTTTATTCCGGGAGTGTATTTAACTCATAAATCAATAAATAATTGGATTATAGGATTTTCAACAAGTTTGTTAATAGGACTCGTATTTGGTTTTTTATTTAACCTTATAAATTTAAAAACACTTGTTCGATTATTTAAAGGTTATGAAGATTGATTTATTTTTTTAAAAAAATTGTTTTAATTTTAAGGAAATTTTAGAGCAATGTATTTTAGCGATTCACATAGCAAAAGCGGGCTTCAAACAAAGGTTCAGCCTGTAAAAATCATTCCCAAAAACCAAAAACTAACGATCGGGATTCCAGCTGAAAACAAAAGTGAAGAAAAAAGAGTAGTCTTGACTCCCGACGATGTAAAAGCTATTTCCAAATTAGGTTATCAAATTTATATAGAGCAAGGCGCGGGAGTTGAAGCAAATTTTTCTGACCTGGCATATTCCGAAAACGGAGCAAAAATCATAGAAGACAAAAAAATAATTTTCAAAGACTGCGATATAATTGTTAAAATAGCTCCACTTTCAGACGAAGAAGTTAGTTTTTTATCTCCAAACAAAGTTGTTTTTTCAGCTTTGCAAATGTCGACTCAAACCCAGGAAAAGATAAAAAAATTAAAAGATAAAAAAATCACAGCTCTTTCTTACGAGCTTTTTAATGATGAAAATGGATTTAATCCGTTTCTACACATTATTGGTGAAATAATTGGCAGTTCTTCGGTAATGATTGCGGCAGAACTAATGAGTAATACTTTTGGCGGAAAAGGTTTAATGCTGGGTGGATTAACAGGTTTAGCTCCCACTGAAATAATTGTGCTTGGGTCGGATATTTCTTCTCAATACGCAGTTAGAATAGCACTTGGACTAGGTGCAAATGTTAAAGTTTTTGACTCTTCGATTAAAAGACTTATAAAATTCCACGATTTTTTCGGACAACATCTTTACACATCAACAATTACAAGTTCTGACCTAAAAAACTCGCTAAAAACAGCTGATGTAGTTATTAACACTCTGGAAAAAGAACACGGTCAGGGTTTTGTTATTTCAAAAGAAATGCTTTTAGAAATGAAGCAAGGTGCAGTTATTGTTGATTTAAAAGTAGATTCTGGTTCTGTAATCGAATCATCAAAAATAACTACTTTTGAAAAACCGACCTTTATAGAATCAGAAATAACACATTATTGCGTTCCAAACATTGCATCGAGAGTAGCAAGAACCTCATCAGTAGCTATTAGCAACATTATTTCTCCTCTTTTAGCCAAAATATTAAATTATGGAGGGATAATACCTTTTATTCAGGAAAACATAAGCTATCGAAACGGCGTTTATTTATTAAAAGGAATAGTCACAAACAAAATTATAGCTGAAAATTTCGATTTGGATTACACTGATATAAATCTCATTATACACGTATTTTAATTGCATAATTATTTATTAACTTTAAATTTTACAGCATGAAAAAAACAATATTTACATTAGCAATAGTATTTTTATCATTATCTAATTTTGCTCAAAGCACAACTTGGTTTAGTATTAGTGCCAGAGGTGGTTTTGGAACAGCAATGTTTATTAATGTGCCTAGTTTAGAAGATTCAAATATTGATTATGGATATTTTTCTCCAAGTTACAATTACGGAGGAAGATTTGGTTTTATGTTTGGTGATTATGTTGGAGTATCCGGTATTGTTGGAATGAGCACATTATCGCAAAATTACGATATTCATGGCACATCTGAAATTCATAGACTATTAAAAACCAACACTTTTGATTATGGAGTTCTAATAAATCTGGAAACACCAACCGGATTTTATTTTGAAATAGGACCAAAATTTTCAAATCTTAATTCTGCAAATTTAACCACAACAGGCGATAACTTAAATTCAACAGTAGATATTAAAAGTAAATTCTCACCTGAGTTTACAAATTTAATGTTTGGAATAGGTATGAAAGTTATGATGACTAAACTTTTTGAAATCAAAGTTGGTTTAAGTGGTGCTTATAATTTTGGAGGGATAGTATCTGAATCAGGCTACATAATTCCGGCAGCTGATAAAGTAATATACACTCCAACATACATTGACCAGAAGACTAACCCTGCTCAACTTATGTTTTCAGTTGAATTTACTTACATTTTTGGTCGATTTGGAAAAGCAAGTTGCGGAAAATATAGATTTTTACTTAACAACTAAAAAAAAGAGCTTAAAAGCTCTTTTTTTTATAATTTAATTTTCATCATAAAAGCATCTCCGTCAGGAGGATTATCAGTTGTTTTATCAGTAGCATTTTGCAAAACAGAAGTATTTGCAGAAAAACTACCTTCACCATCTCTAACTTCTCCGCTTGGTGTCAATTCAAAAACAGCAGTAGAAATAGCGGAAATACTAACAGAAGCATCTTGAAGAGTCAGATCGGGGTTTTCAATCCATACTCCATTAAAATTATCAATATTATCGACACTTCCATACACCTGACCGGCAACATATACTTCATCACCAACAACAGCAATTCCTTTAACTCGGTGTTCTGCAGATTCTTCGCTGTTATTTCCGGTGTAATAAATACCTGACCAAACTAACGAACCGTCTGTTTTAGACATTTTCACAACAAGACCGTCACCATGTTGTTTATCAAGTTCTTCCTCTGAAATTCTTCCTCCGGCGTATAAATAGTCTCCGGAAAGTTTAACAACATGTGTATTATTTCTATCTTCATAATGTCCAGGAAATATTTTTGCCCATTGTAAGTTCCCATCAAAATCAACTTTCATTGTTTGGAAATATGTTTCAACTCCTCTAATATCACATGAAAAATAAACGCCCGAAGCATCAATATCAATTCCATTTATTCTTGCAGCATAAGAAAGTCCGGCATTTTTAACCCAAGCCAAAGCGGGCGTAGAAGTATTTGCATCTATAATTTTAGCAAAATATCCTGTACTTCCATCAACTCCAACAACAAAAAGATTTCCTGAGTTGTCTGCTTTTATTGCATAACCTCTATCTTTTGTCCCGGGAACAATATCAAGAGTACTTTGGAAGAAAATAGAACCATCAGATTTATTTAAAGCACAAACAATTACTTTATTAGTCCCAGTTGCGCCCGTAAAATAAACATAATCACCTGTAGCATCAATTCCGTATCCTTGATTGTCTTGAGAGGCAGTTGGTGTTCCGGTTGGCCATTCAGGTTTCCACATTTTTTGCCAAATTATTGAACCATCAGTAGAAGATATTTTTAAGATTAAAGCACTTTGACTTAAACTTGATTGAGTCGTGGTCATAATAACATACAAATTACCTTCGGAATCCATAGAAATAGAATTTGCTGCTCCACCGGTTTCTGCATTTTCACCTGAATCAGGCGACCAATCATTTTTACCGCCGTCATATCTTTGTGCCCAACCAAGTGTACCATCAGCACTAACACGAACAACAATCACGTCTTTATTCGCCGAAGCATCTGTAATATTAATTGAAACATATACATTTCCTGAATTATCGGCTACCATGCCGGAAACAAGTTCATCATCGTTATTTCCACTTCCGCCATAAGTTAAGCTATACCCGGTTTCAGTAAGACTAACAGAACTAAAACCATCAGGCAAAGTTATGTTGTCAGGATTGTTTGGATCATCTTTAATGCAAGAAGAAAAAAACAAAAAAGAAAATACAAGAAACAAACTGAAGATTTTTTTCATATTCTTATTATTTAAAGGTTTAATAACTTTTAACGAAATAATCAACAAAAAGTTTTCCAAAAAAAAGCCTTGAAGTTGATTCAAGGCTAAATTAAAATATTCAAAAAAACTAAAAAAGTTCTTTACCAGTCATATCTTGTGGTTTTTCAATTCCAATAATTTTGCACAACGTTGGAGCAACATCGGCTAAAATACCGTTATTTAACTTAACATCCTTGCGCATATCATCAACAAAAATACACGGAACAGGATTTAAAGAGTGTTGGGTATTAGGAGAACCGTCTTCATTCATCACAAAATCAGCGTTTCCGTGATCAGCAATAATTAACGACGCATAATCATTCTTTTTTGCAGTTTCAACAACATCTTTTACACAACCATCAATAACGTTTGCTGCTTTTAGAATCGCTTCATATATTCCTGTATGACCAACCATATCTCCATTTGCAAAATTAAGAACAACCAAGTGATATTTCTGAGAATTTAAAGCATTTACAACTTTTTCTTTAACAGCAATAGCACTCATTTCGGGCTGCAAATCATACGTTGCGACTTTGGGGGAATTAACCAACAACCTGTCTTCATTTTCGAAAGGTTTTTCTTGTCCGCCTGAAAAGAAAAATGTTACGTGAGCATATTTTTCAGTTTCTGCTATTCTTAGTTGGTTTAAACCAAGACTAGAAACAGTTTCACCCAAAGTATTTTTAATATTCGGTTTATCATAAGCAATATGAAGACCTTGAAATTTATCGTCGTAGCGAGTCATCGTAACATAATGAAGAGGAATAATTTTCATTCCATGTTCAGGCATTTCCTCTTGTGTAAAAGCAATTGTAATTTGACGAAGTCTGTCTGTTCTGTAGTTATAAGCAATAACAACATCACCTTCTTTTATATTACCTATCGGCTCATTATTTTCATCAACATTTATAATTGGTTTAATAAATTCATCTGTTACACCTTCGTTATATGATTTTTGCATTGCATCAATTAAATCGGTAGTCTTTTCGCCAATTCCACTAACCATTGCATCATATCCAATTTTAACTCTATCCCAACGTTTGTCCCTATCCATGGTGTAATAACGACCAGTAATAGTAGCTATTTTCCCATTAGACGTTTCCAAGTGTTTCAAAAGAGATTTCATATAGCCAATTCCACTTTTAGGGTCAGTATCACGACCATCAGTAAGGGCATGGATAAAAACTTTTTCCAAACCGTGTTCTTTAGTTAAATCACAAAGTTTATAAAGATGTGTATCCATTGAATGCACACCACCATCAGACAAAAGCCCAAGAAAATGGACGGCTTTATTATTCTTTTTTGCATATTCAAAAGCATTTACAAAAGCCTCATTTTTTGCTATTTCGCCGGTTCGAACATCTTTATTGATTTTCACTAAATCCTGATAAATAACTCTTCCTGCACCAATGTTCATGTGACCAACTTCAGAATTACCCATCACACCATCAGGTAAACCAACATTCTCTCCACTTGTAAGAAGCTGAGAATTAGGATAATCAAGCATTAAACTATCAATATATGGAGTTTCTGCATTAAAAATAGCATCAGACTTTGATTTGTTTCCAATTCCCCAACCATCTAAAATTACTAATATTGTTTTTTTCATTTTTATTACAGTTTTTTATAAAATTAACTAATCTATTGCAACCAAGCCACTTTTAAAAGCAAAAGCAACTAAATCAGCAGTTGTTTTTAATTGTAATTTTTGCATTATATTACTCTTATGAGTATCCACAGTACGAATAGAAATACACAATCCATCGGCAATTTGTTGATTAGTCATTCCATCACAAACTAATTTAAGAATTTGAATTTCTCTTCGTGTAAGATTTCTTGGTTTTTTCTCAGAAATTTCTTCCCCGTATTTTACATTGCTCAAATAACTTTTCAAAATAATATTTGAAACATTTTCACTAAAATATTCATTATTTTCTTTAACTTTTCGCACTGCATCTATAATTTCCTCCTTTACGGCTGTTTTATGAAGATATCCGTCAACACCCGCTCTAATCGAAGAAAAAATTATTTTTTTGTCCAATACATTTGAAAACACAAGTATTTTGGTATTTTTGTTGCGTTTTTTAATACTTCTAAAAAAATCAAAATCAAAGTTTTCAGACTGAAAGAAATCAGCAATAATAAGATCAACACAATTGAGAGCTAAAAAATCTGATAATTCGTCAAAACTATTAAAGTCATCAATTACGATAATATCAGAACTATGATTAAAAATATTTAACAATCCTATTCTTATTATTTCTATTTCGTCAAAAATAACTGCTTTCACTTTTGATTTTTATACTTTTTAAATTATTATTGTTCTGAAATTTGCATATACGAATGGCAAAAATAAAAAAAATATCAATACTCATTCTGTTTTTAACAATCCATTTATTTGTTTATTCTCAATCACAACATGGACTTCCCGAAATAACTAATTACTTTGACATTAACAATAAATACAAAAGTGATCAAGTTTGGGATATAAAACAATCACCTGACGGATTGATGTATTTTGCAGCCACAAATTACTTCATAGAATTTGATGGACAAAATTGGATAGAGTTTTTTGAAAGTGCGGGAAGTACCTACCATTCTTTTGACATTGATTCTTCTACAAGAAATTTTTTTATTGGAGCAAAAAACAATTTATTATCATCAAACCTTGTTAATGGCAAATATCAAACCGATGATATTGTAATTCCTGAATATCTTAGCAGTACATGGAAAACATTTTTTTGCAACGGAAAAACATATTTTTTCATAAATAAAAAAGATATAATTGTATTTGACAACAATAGCATTGAAATTGTTCATCGTCCTTCTAATTTTGAAATTACTAGAGGTTTTAAAGTTAATAACATTATTTATGCGATATCTCCAAAGGGAATTGCAAGTGTCAACGACAGTGAAATATCTATTATTAGTACAAAAAAAGAATCAATTTACACTCAAGATATTCGTACAATTTTAAAATTTTCTGATAGTACCTTATTAATTGGAACAAAAGAAGGGAATTTATATATCTTTAATCCCAAAACAGATCATTTTACCCCCTTTAAAACTGACGCCGATGATTTATTACATTACGGGCAAATTTATAACGGAATTAGAATCAACGATTCTGTTTTTGCAATAGCAACACTAAAAAGTGGTTTTATCATTTTAAATAATAAGGGAGAAGAAATATTAACATTAGATAAAAAAACAGGACTTCTCTCAAATGCCATTTATTGCGCTTACATTGATAAAAACAAAAACATTTGGCTTGGAACCGGAATGGGAGTAAGTGTTGTATATCTTGGAAGTTCGTTAAGATATTTTGATAAAAGACAGAAAATTGACGATATGCTAACTGCAACAGCGATATTTTTCGATAAATTAATTGTAGGAACGTCAGAAGGTTTTTTTTATTTAGATTTTGATCAACCACAAGATCAATCTTTTAAACCAACTCAAAGACAAATATTATACTCCAGTAGCATTATCCAATCAAAAATTAGAAATTCCGAATATTTAATTGCCTCCGAATATGAAGGAGTTAGTGCTTTTGACAAAAATCTCGACTTCAAAAATAATATTGAAATTCCCGGGTCCAGAAAAATCTTAAAATCACCAACAAAAAACGATAGAATATTTGTTGCAAATTACAATGAATTAGTTGCCGTAAAGTTGCAAGAAAACAGCAACAACTTAGAGTTTATTATCGAAAAACAATTCTTTGAGCTTCCTTTTAACATTGATAATTTAGTATTTGACAATAAAAACAATTTGTGGATATGTCAGGCAAAAAACTTATTTATGATTGATTTTGATGTAAATGAATCATTGAACAATTATACAGTTTTCTTTTTTGACGAAGTTTCCGGATTGCCTGACGCAAAAATATACAACGTTTTTGAAATAAAAACCGATCTATTTGTTAGTACTGCAGAAGGATTATATAAACTAAAAGACAGAAACGCTCCTACAAAAAACTATGTATTTGTTAAATATTCAGACAGCTTAATTTGTGCAATTCAAGATTTTATTATTATTTCTAAAGTAGAATATAAAAATTATTTATTCTTTTTAACTAATAATTCGATTTGCAGAATAGATACTATAAATAACTCGACTGAAAAATTAGTATTTGGAGAAATTTTTGATCACTACAATACAGAGCTATACATTCAAGATGATTTATTATGGACTCACTCCAAAGAAAAAGTTATTTGCATTGATCCGATTTTATTTAATCAACAAACACAAATTGAAAGCAACTTTATACTTAGAAGTGTTAAAATAGGAGAATCTCCGGCACACGCTATTTATTCTTCTGACAGCATAGTTGAGATATCCGAAAACACATACAATATCATTACAAAAATATCTCAGAAAGAAAATCATTTATCCTTAACTTTTGCTCTTCCTTATTATTTACATAACGAAAAAATTGAATATAGTTTTCAAACGTTAAACAAAGACACAGAATGGGAAGAAATAAAAATAGGCAACACGCTTTCTCTTAGACACTTAACACCAGGGAAATACACTATTTTAATCAAATCCAGAAATTTTTACCAAAACGAAAGTAATATTATTACCGTAAATTTCACAGTCAAAGAAAATTTTTATTTTTCTAAAATTGCTATAGTAATTTATCTTTTGATTATTACACTTGTTATATTAGCATTTGTATATTTCCGAAATAATAACATAAGAAAAGAGAACTCAAAATTAGGTCATATTGTAAAAACAAGAACAGAAGAACTAGAACAGCAGAAAGAAGAATTGATAATGCAATCACAACATTTATTAGAACAAAAAAGATTGCTAAAAAAAGAATCTGAAAGACTAGATTTAGCTACAATTGAGCTGAAACAATTATCTCTAGTAGCAAAAAAGACAGATAATTCGGTTTTAATATTGGAAAAAACAGGGAAAATTGAATGGTGGAATCGCGGATTCACAGATCTTTTTGCTTTCAAAATTGAACAGTTTAAAGACATGTCTTTTAGAGTTGCATACAGAAAAATAAGACCTGATATCTTTAAAGAAATAAATTCTTATACAGAAGACAAAGGAACTATTAGTTACACAAATCACGAAGTTTTTGATAATGGCGAGGAAATATGGTATCAAACAACAATAAATCCTGTTTTTGACGACAACGAAGAATTATTCAAATTTGTTGTTATTGACATCAACATTTCAGACATAAAATCAGCAGAACAAGAAATTTTAGAACAAAAAGTTGCTCTTAAAAACTATAATGAAAAGCAGTCAAAACTATCAGCCGATTTAAGCATCACAAACGAACAATTAAAAAATATTTCAAAATTCGACAAATCAAACCAAATTTACGCCGGATTTTTATACGATTTTTTCACAATTCACACTCTTAACTTTGGCACACAAATAAACCATTTCCTTTTCAATAAACCTCAAGATCAAATTTCAGGAGACTTTATTTGGAGTACTAAATACAAAAACAATAATCTTATTGCTATCGGCGACTCAACCGGTCACAAAGTAAGAGGTTCAATTGTCAGTGTTTTGGCAATTTCATTATTAAAAGAAATTCTAATTGATAACACTGAACTGGTTTTATCTAAAATATTAGAATTATTCTATAAAAAATTCAACGACTTACTTAATTTCTCAGAAGAGCTTAAGAATCAGGACAGTGTTGACATCGCACTCGCAATGATTGACATTAAAAATCAAAAACTTGACTTCTGCGGAGCTAAAATACCTCTTCATTTAGTTAGAAAAGAACATCAATACAATTTATACACATTTGAAGCAGACCGAATTAAAATAAACTCTCAAAATAACACTTTTACAGACCAATTTACCGCTCTGAAAAATAAAGACCGAATTTATATTACTACTGATGGCTGGATAAATCAGTTCGGAAAATTCGGACAAAAAAAATATTCCGGACAAAAATTTAAAAAATTTGTCCTGTCAATTCAAAACCACCCAATTGAAAATCAGAGCAATGAATTTTACAAAGAATTTCACTCTTGGAAAGGTAATTTTGAACAAATAGATGATATTCTTATTTTTGGCGCGGAAATAATATTTGAATAATTTTTACAAATGACTAAAAATCGAAGTCAACAAACGAATCATAAACTTTTGATTTTTTATGGTTGATTTCCAATCTTGAATATCCAAAAAATGAATCCTTTTAAAAAAATAGGGCTAATTGGCAACGGAAGTTGGGCAACAGCTATAATTAAGCTTTTGACATGTCACGATATAAAAATTAACTGGCACATCAGAAAAGAAGAAGACATAAATTTTTTCCAGGAAAATCATCGCAATCCTAGATATTTAAGCGAGTTGGAATTTGATTTGAATAAAATAAATTTTTCTTCTAACATTAACGAAATAGCTGAAAAATCGGAAGTTCTTTATTTTGTGGTGCCTTCTGCTTTTCTAGACGAGTTTACAAATGATTTAAAAGTTGATATTAGCAAGAAACTCATAGTTTCAGGCATAAAAGGAATAATTCCTTCTACTAATTTACTTTTTGCTGACCATTTCAATCAAAAATACAATGTTCCTGAAGAAAACATAGCCGTTATTGCTGGACCATCACACGCCGAAGAAATAGCAAAAGGACAACTTTCCTATCTCACAATTGCAGCAAGTAATCTTTACAACGCAGAAACTATTGCAAATCAACTCGAAAGTCACACTCTTAGAACTTTTATCAACGACGACGTGTACGGAATAGAATATGCCGCTGTTTTAAAAAATATTTATGCACTTGCGGCTGGTATTTGCCAAGGATTAGGTTATGGCGACAATTTTAACGCAGTACTTGTTTCCAATGCAATCACAGAAATTGAACGCTTCGTAAATACAGTTGCACCCCGCGAAAGAAGTATTTTAAGCAGTGCATATTTAGGCGACTTGCTTGCTACCGGTTATTCAAAACACAGTCGCAACAGAACATTTGGAATGATGATCGGCAAAGGCTACTCTGTTAAGGCTGCAAAACTTGAAATGAACATGATTGCAGAAGGTTATTACGCTACCGAAAGTTTTTACAAAATAAACGCTCAATATAATATTTTTATGCCAATTTTAGAGGCTGTTTATAATATTCTTTACGAGAACAAACCGGCAGGATTTGAAATAAAACTTCTTACTCATAAAATTAGATAATTTTGCAAAATTTGGCATTCATATTGCACTTTACAAAAAAACAATTTCTGAAGAAACAAAGACAAATCAGTTGTGTCTTTTAAGCGAATTATTCAAATTTTTCCGGTTGACACAGAATAATTGCCTATTTTGAAGGAGCTTATGAAGTTGTTTATTAAAAACTTAACGAATGAAGACAGTTTTATTCTTGCAATCTAACAGGGAACAAACATATACTTTTGCGAAATTCCTCAGACGAGCCAAAACTTTTGAGCTTTATTTTGATAAAACATCAAAATACCCAAAAGACAAGAAGTTTGACGTTGTTATTCCTTGTGGAGCAGCAAGTACTTCACTTTATTTTATGGCTAATGGTTCAATGAAAATTGGACAAATGGATTTTGCCGAAGAAAACTTCATTACTTTTGATAAAATAAAAACATTAGAAGTTGTTAATCGAATTGGCGTTCCAATCCCCAGAACTTTCACCAACAAAAAAGACATTGATATTCTTCCTGTTTTTTTTAAATCGCTTCGTGAAGATACATACAGAGAAAGAGGAATTGCCAGGACAGCAAGAGACCTTATTGACATTAAATCAAAAACTGTTTTTTATCAGGAACTCATAACGACGCCTGGAACATATTCTGTGGGGTATTTGGCTGACAAAGGAAAAATTATGACTGCTTTTGCGCAAAAAGAAGTAATTAGCGTTCCTTATCATGGCGGCTCAGCTGTAGTTTTAGAAAAATGGGACGATCCAAGATTATTTGAATATACCGAAAGAATAGTAAAAGAAATAGGATATTCCGGCTGGGGACTTGCAGAATACAAATATTGCGATAAACGAGATGATTATGTTTTCATGGAAATTAACGCCAAATTCTGGGCTTCTATTGAATTTACTTTTTTAAATAACCCTTTATTCTTGAAACTTCTCTTTGATATTGATGCAAAACAAAAAGACATAAAAAAAGCTGTTTTTATTAATCGTGTAATTCAATCCGATTTATCTGTTTTCCCGAAAATTTATCCTCATTTATGGGGTAGCAAATGGCTGAAAACAGAGCCTATTTCTCACGCAATAAAAGAAAGATTACAAAACAAAAGAAAAAACTAAACTAATACTGTTTTCCTCTAAAAACACGATACCAAACCCAAAAACCAGAGATTAAAATAAACAACACCGATAAACCGACAAGCGGAACAACAAGAACGTAAAAATCACCTATTATTGTCTGATAAATTCTGCCTGTATGAAATTCTAGGGCAAAATTCCAAAGAGAAATTGGGGATTTTTTAATTATTTCTTTTGGCATATCAACAAAACTCACTTCATCAACAATACAATCCACTCCAGAATTATAATCAAAATAAATTTCCTTATTTTTGAAATCTTTTGAGAAACCTGAAATCATATATTCGCCAATTGGTCTGCCTTTTTTTTCTGGTGGTGTATATTTTCCTTTTTTGATAAAATCAATAATTTCACCGGAATCAGAATTCCACAAAAACAATCCTTCAAACGAGCCAATAAGATATGTATTTGTATCTGCTTTTTCAAAAACGTTAACGCCCATAATACTTGCAGGAGGCTGAATCTCAAACTTTTTCAATTCTGATTTAAAATTATCATCGGAATAAAAAAATCCGTCCATTGTAGCAACAATATATCTGTCAATTTCATCATCATAAATTACTCTTCGCAAAATATCAAACCAAGGATTTGGTGTAGCTAATTCAGTAAAGGGAATTCTATTGACTTTCGAATTTCCTATTGCAATTAAAAAAGGAGGACGAAGAAAAATTCCTGTTACAGTATTCAAAATTAATAAAACCAAAGTTATCCAACCTAACTTATTGTGCCACTTCAAGTTCCATCGATTTGAAGCCTTAATAATTTTCTTCTTTTTTTGTGACTTATTATTCTTTTTTAAAACAATTTTATTTACAAAAACAATAAATCCCGTAACTGTAAGAAAAGCAAAAACTAATCCTGCAAAATCTATAACTAATTTTCCGATAATACCGTAAATTTCTCCACTGTGAATTACCCAAAGTGTCTTAAAAAGGCTAATTTTTTTGTCATAATTTTCCGGTGCCGGCAATTCCAAAACCTCAAATTGTTTTAAATCAATTGTTTTAAGCAAAAAAGAACGTGTAAGAACAATTACAGTATCCTGTTTTTGGATAATATCAGTAATCCGTTTTTCATGAGTTGACAATTCTATTTTAATCCACTTATTTTCAGAATTATTATATTCAAATAAGCCAAAAAAAGTTCCGGCTAAAAGTTTGTTTTTAGAAGTTTGAAATAAACGACAAACTTTTCGATTGTCTATTCCTTTCGGGAAACCGTTGTTAAAATCCTGAAATGACGAAAAAACAGAATCAGTTAACCAAACGCCAATATTTCCATAAATTAAAATGCTGTCATTAGATAATTTAACAGTTGATTTTACAGAAGAATTATTCCAATTATCATAACGATAATTTTTGGGCATTAAATTCCTGCTTAAATCAACAAAAGAAAATGTTTCGCGATGATTTAATATAATTCCCGAAACTACAAACGAAAGAATAAAATAAGCCAGAACTACACCAAGCCATTTATGATATTTACGAAAAAATTTCAGCATAAAAATTTAAAAAGGTTAAAACGGACAAAAACGTCTGCAAATTAAACCTAATTTCAATTTACATCAAAACTTAACTTCGTTTCAATATTTTTTTTAATTTTATCAAATCAACTTTTTGTATTTTCAAAAAAATCAAAAAACAAACGCAAACTAAAATTCTTGCTCAAAATCAATGGATAAACCACACAAAACCAACGAAACAATAACTCTGCAAAACAACAAAAATCTTGCACAAGCTATCAAAACCGGAAGTTTATCAAAGGTCAAAAAATTGTTATCCGGCGACATTGACATTAATAATACAGCAGGTGGCTACTGCGAAACTCCGTTGATTTTAGCATGCTATCACAAAAATTATAATATTACTAAAGAAATAATTTCAGCAGGAGCAAATATTAATCAAAAAATCGCAGACGGAAAAACAGCATTAATAACAGCCTGCGATTCTTACCAAGGAGATTCTGTTCTTGTAGCAAAACTTGTAAAACTTCTGCTTGAAAACGGAGCAAAACCAAACCAAAACGGAAAAGACAAAGACGGAGCTATTCATTAC
The DNA here is from genome assembly GCA_016938685.1 of Bacteroidales bacterium. Classification (GTDB taxonomy): domain Bacteria; phylum Bacteroidota; class Bacteroidia; order Bacteroidales; family JAFGUD01; genus JAFGUD01. Next base: position 84,016 of record JAFGUD010000235.1, read on the forward strand.
GCTGCAATGTACGGACATTTTGAAGCCGTAAAACTGTTGATAGAATACAAAGCCAATATTAATTCCAAAGGCGCATACGGAAGAACTGCTTTGATTTATGCATCAGCAAGTTCAGGTTCTTTGGAAATAGTAAAATTACTAATCGAAAACGGTGCAAATATTAAAGCAAAAAATGACGCCGGAGAAAACGCTCTTTTTGATTTAATTACTCGTGAAAAAGCTAATACAGAAGTAGCCGATTTTTTAATCGAAAAAGGAATAAACATAAATCTATCAATAAAATCTTATGGAACAGCTTTACACTGGGCTGCATTTTGCGGAAGACTTAATATTGTTAAACTTTTGCTGGATAAAGGAGCAAAATTTAACACAAAAAACGATTTGGGAAACACTCCACTAAGGCAAGCAATGAGCCAACATAAAACAGATATTGTTAAATTTCTTTTCCGAAAAGGAGCAAAAACAGAAACAGAAGGATTTATGGGATGGAGTGTACTTGAATACGCTGTTGAGAAAAATGATTTGGACTTTGTTGTTGAAATTATCATAAAATTAAAAAAAGATAAAGAAAAATTGCCTATTCAAGCCTTGAAAGAAGCTGCCAGAAAGGGAAATTTACCTGCCGTAAAAATTCTTTTAGAAGCCGGTATTCCAACCGAAGACGAAACCAGCAACGATGAAACTCCATTAATGAAAGCCGCATATTACGGAAAACTTGACGTTGTTAATTTTTTACTTGAAAAAGGCGCAAATATAAAAGCAAAAGATTATCGCGGAAACACTGCCCTACTCCACGCTGCCTGGTCAGGACACACAAATGTTGTTGCCGAACTTCTAAAAAAAGGAGCAAAAGTTAACGAAAAAAATAAACTAAACTGGAATGCCCTAATGCAGGCATGTATAGAAGGACATTATGGAACTGCAAAACTTTTACTTGAAAAAGGCTCGCCAACCGATGAAATTGACATGGAAAAAGGAGCAACAGCACTTACTTTGGCAAAAGTGTCCCGATCTCAAAAATTGATCGATTTACTTGTAAAATATGGCGCACAAGAACGAAAAATCAAAACCAGAAAGAAAAACGAAGAATATTTTTCAATTTTTGAATGTGAAATATGCGAATTTCTTCCTCACAAAAAAGATTTAGGACGAACCGAAGAACCTGAAAAATTTAAGGGCTTGGAAATAATATTTTCAGAAGAAACTTATCCCGAAAGATATGGCAAAGATTCACATTTTGTTTTAAAATGCTCTAATTGTGGCACATTTTATCATCATTACCATTCAATCGACACCGAAGATGCGTTTATTAGCGGTCCTTGGGTTAGTCAAAAAATGCTACGTTACAACTTACAAAGGCTAAAAACTATTCTAAAAAAACTAGAAAAAGAGGCAGAATTAGAAGTTATAAACGATAGATATAATAAAATCATCCAAGAATTGGAATTAAATCTGACGTCAAACAAAAAAATACCGAAAAACTTTTTACAATACGTTATCGAAAACTTAACAGATTATTACATTCTTCAAAACGACTGGGATTCTATCAAAAAAAACCTACTTGAACACAAAAATCCTTTGATTATAATTTCTACTGCCTACGATTTACTAATTTTAAACCACGAAAAACAATACGACCAAAAATTCCCGTCATACCGCGAATACAGAGATTGTCCTGCGGAAATTCAAGAACCATTTAAGCCTTTATTTAAAGAACATTTTGAAGAAATTTACAAAATTGTTCAAAAATTTAAAAACTCAAAAAACTACGAGATTAAGCACAAATACTATAGCTTTATGAGTTCTGTTAAGTACTATAAATTGAAAGACTAAAATCTTACTGTTTAACAACTTTTTCAGAAGCAATAACTTTTCCGCCTGAAATTATGTTTATTTGGGAAAGACCGTTTGGGAAGCTTGAAAGATTGAATTGTTCATTATTATTTGATAATTTTTCATTGAAAATTTGTCTGCCTGTAAAATCAATAACTTGTACTCTTTCTATTGTTAATTGTTAACTGCTGTAAATTCATCTACATATAAATTTAAACCGGTATGTAACAAATCTGAATATCCATCATTATTATAGTCTCCCCATGTTATTCCACCATGTATTGAGCTTAAAAGATTCGTGTAAATTTCAGTAAAAGATTCATTTTTATTATTTGTATATAGTTTGGTATATCTCGTAGTCGAAGGATACTCCATATATGCACCAGTTAATGCAATATCAAGAAAGTTGTCGTTGTTATAATCTCCCCATTCTATTTCTCCTCGGTATATTGGCATAATTATTCCTTGGTGCTGAGAAAAATGATTGTTTCCTTCGTTAAGAAACAGGGCTGAATATGTAGTATAACCGTCTTGGTTTCCGGTAGGCATAAAGTCTAAAAGTCCATCGTTGTTGTAGTCACCCCAATCGCAACTTCCTTCGTAAACACCTGTAAGTTCAATGTCTGTTTGCTCTGTAAATTGCTGGGCAGAAACAAGAGATACAGTAAATAGAAATGTTATTAGAAATAAAAATATAGGTTTCATGAAATGGGTTTTGAGAATAGACAAAAAATTAGAAAAAAAAGTTCTTTGACTATTTATTTTTATACTCTCAAACTTTTCGGTATCGAAAGAATTACTTTAAATCCTGTTTCGGTTCCTGTTTTGTCAACAAATTCTAAGGTGATTTTTTCTTTGTTTAGGCTGTTTATCAAATCTATGTACTCTTTTGTGAGTTTTAAACCTTTCCCCGTAGAATCGGTTGATTTGTTGTTTTTTGTGGCATTTCTGCCTATCCCATTGTCTTCAATTTCTAAATAAATATTTTTTCCGTTATCTATGGCAGAAATTATTATTAAACCATCTTTTAAAATGTCTTTTAGCCCGTGTTTTAAAGAATTTTCAACAAAAATCTGAACAATAAACGGCGGAATTTTAATTTTTTCGGTATTTATGTTGTTAGTTTTAATTTCAAAATTGAACTTTTCACCAAAACGAGCTTTCTGTATTTTTAAATAATCTTCAACAAATTTTAGTTCTTCGTCCAGATTTCGCAGAATTTTGTTTGAATCGAGCAAAGTAGAACGTATTATGTTTGAAAATCCGCTAATTACATCGTAAGCTTTTTCTTTTTCGTTTTTCAAAATAGAAGTTGAAATAAAATTTAATGTATTTAACGTAAAGTGCGGATTCATCTGATTACGAACATTGTAAAACTCCAATTCTTTGATTCTTGACGTTATTTTTGCTGTTTTTTGAAGACGGTATTTTACAACTAATTGTATCAAAAAAACAACTGCATAAGCTCCAGCAAAAAGTGCTGCGATTAGTCCTAAAAGTTTAATTAAATAATACCTGTCGCGTACGTATTCAAAAGTGTAATACGCTGAATAAGTCCAAACAAAAACAATATTTTTATCATCACCGGTTTTGGGAAAATAAAATCTGGCTCTGTCTATTTCGTCCAAAGGCAATTCAATTTTAGCCGGTTTGCTGAAATCATTCCTAGTGATATATATTTTGTTTGACGATTTATCTCTAAACAAATGTTCATTTTCGCCATCATTGTCTATATCAAAACTTTTTAACCAAAAAGGTTGTTCTGCAAACTGTAATTTAATCTTTTGTTCCTGATTATTTTCAATATCAATTTTTCGATAAATAAAATCTTTATCGAGATAAAAAATAAAATTTTCGATGCTGAAAATGCCATCAAAAGTGGCTTTCATATTGTTGTCCAATTTGTATTCCGAGATTATATTACCATTCAAATCAATTTTTTTGAGATTACCATTTTTAGATTCATCATAAGGATTGGCAAGAACAAAGAAATAATTTTCATTTTCAATTTGTTTGAGAAAAAAATAAGCTCTTGATGAAACACCTCCAGTATAAATTGGTTCAAATTTAAAATTTAAAAGTTCATCAAAAACCATAAAATAAGAAGCAGTATCGGCTAAATAGAAATCTAAAAATTCCTGCATATTTGCAGTTCCTTGAGTTCCAATTGCAAACAATGGAACATCATCAATCATAAACTGCTCATATTCCACAGGAAAAGCACCAAACAGCATAGATTTAAAAAGCACTTTATTGTGCTTATAATCAACACAATACAATCTTCGTGGAAATATTCGATATCCTTCTGCAATGTATAAATATAGTTCAGGATTTCCGTCTTTGTTAACGTCAAAAGTTCCAAAATATCCGTAGTCGTATGAATGAGGAACACCTCTAAATTGTCCTGAAGAAAGTATGGTGTCCAAATATATTTGCTCCAGTAATGTGTCAAGTCTATTTGTTCCAAGAAAAATACTATCGCCCATTTCAATAATGTAGAGTAAATTTTTCACCGAATCCTCTTTGGGTTTTGTTAAATACGGATGGGTATAAAAATCGGGAAATCGGTATGGATAAACTATTCCGGTGTGCAGAATTTTACCGTTTGCATTTGTAATAGATAAGCCCATGCTTTCTACAGCATCAAAATATTCAATGTCAACATTTTCTTCAATAGAATCATTATCTATATCGTAAAAAAAACGATAATCGTCGTAATATTTTCCTTCTTCGCTGATTTTTTCAAGTGAAAATTCTTTAAAATTTCTGAAAGTAAAAGCAAAAATTATTGAAGCAATTATTAACGCCAAAAACCAAACAGATGCTATTATTGATAGAATTTTATTGCCCATTTTTTTATTAGATGAAATTGTCAAATACTCCTAAATTTCTTCTACTTACAGTTAGTTCAAATGTTTTTTCCTCGGTTTTAAGACAACATTTTTTATTCTTTTTGTCAAAACGATTAAGATACAAAACATTTATAAGTAATGATTTTGATATACGTAAAAAATTTTCACCAATCAGTTTTTGCTCAAATTTTCCAAGATTCAGGCTGGAAATTTCTGTTCCTTCGGTAGTGTGAATATTAGTATAATTTCCATCAGCCTCCAAATAAATAATATCATCATTTTTGATGAAAACGCATCCATTTATAATTGGGATTTTCATCATTTTTAAAGAATTCAAATTACTACTCTGATTTTCACTAAAATTATCGTTTAAAATACGGTTAATTACGTCTTTTAATTCAAGACGATCAACAGGTTTGGTAAGATAGTCAAAAGCAGAATTTCGTAAGGCTTTAAGAATATATTGATTATATGCAGTTACAAAAACAACTTTAGTATTAATGTTCATTTTTTTTATTTCCTCCAAAACCTCAAATCCATTTTTGAGAGGCATATCAATATCCAAAAAAACCACATCGGGCAAAATTTCAGAGACCCTACATGCTGCATTTTCCGAATCGCCAATTTTTTCAGCTATCTGAATATTTCCAATGGCATTTAAAAGGATTTCCAAACCATCTAAAGCATCTTTTTCGTCATCTATTAATACACATTTTAAATTATTATACATACTGCAAACATTTGCTATTAAAGTTGATTGATGTCATTTTTTTTCACAAAAATAACATATTACTTTAACCGTTAAAAATAAAAATAAAACCGTTTGTGATTTAAAACATACCGCACAATAAATTAACGTTTTATGTCGCAAAACAATCAAATAAATTATTTATTTTTACAGAAAACATTAACCGCTTTACATTCCTTTTTTTATGTTTGTAAAGCAATTTAAAAAAAATGTATATCAAAACAGTTCAATTACTACCAGTTTATTGTATTGTTTTAAAAAACATTTTTTTGACACCTCAAAAAAAAGGGATATCTAAACTAATTAAATTTCTCTTTTTCATGTGTTTCAAAACAAAAAACAAACTAAAATTATAATAATTTTTCAATATTTTATTTTATGAACAAAATTTTAAAAACATCTTTAATAGCATTTTTGGCTTTAACTCTTGGTTGTTCAATAATACGGGAAATAAAAACTAATTATTTTGATTTACCAGAAACAGAAGTAAGTCTTTTTAACTCAATATTGAATATTGAAAATGGGGAATTAACAAATAAAAGCTTAGATGTACTAGAAAAATATATTTACAAATATATTTTTGCAGAAGAAAACCCGGTAAACAACGGAATTAAGTCAAATTATTTCTGGTATGTTTACAATGCTTTACCGGATTTTATTGATGCAAAAGAAAGACATAACGGTTATTACTCAGGTCAAAATGAACAAAGTTTTGAGGAGAAATTAATAGCCTACAGTATTTATAGGGTTGATCGTAGCCCTGAAAATCTTGAAAAAATTTTCAATTATATAAAACCCAACATTGAAGTTATTATTCCTCCGGACGTTTACGAAAATCTTGGAATAAGAGACAATGTTAATTCCCTGATTTTTCTATACGAGCAAGTTATTGAAATTGATGATTATAAAAATAAACTATCTGATGCCTATAATCATGTAGATACAGCAACCGGGAATTGGTTTTATTATGAAAATGAAAAACATTTTGAAAATTTTTCAGAACCTTATGGGCGTGATTGTAATTCTATATCAGAAATAATTTCTTCTTATTTAGGTTATAGTCATCAGGATTATTCGTACAGCGACCCTAACTTATCCTTTTGGATGAGAAGAAATCACGAAGGTAATATGGAAACTGTTTATGAGATTTTAAAAGAAATTAAAGCTATTTTTAAATAACAATAAAAACATTTATTATGAAGAAAACATTACTCACAATCCTTAGTATCGCATTAGTGTTTGTTTTTTCTTGCAAAAACACTGAAAGTTCAGACGAACAAACCAATACTGAAAATAATCAAGAAGTCTTAAATTCAGATAATTCTAATACAAAGAATTCGCAAGTCAGTTATGACTTTAAAGAACTGAGTTTTTCCGAAAGTGAAATATCTAATGATTTATACACAGGAAATATTATCGACGGGAAAAAATGGCAGGACAAAGCAGGAATAAACTATCTTGTTTTATCTGAAAAAACAACAACCAAAGCTCAACAGAATTCAAATGACATGAAATCGTATGAAATTCATGGTTATCATTATATTGATAATGATGGAAAATTTGAACTTATCAGAGAAGTTAAAGATTTTCAAAATGATTGCGACCTAATATTAGACTGCGGATTGTGTGAAAATTCTCTGGAAATAACTGACCTTGACGGAGACAACTACGGAGAAGCTACTTTTATGTATTATTTATACTGTGCAATGGATCTTAGTCCTTCGACCGTAAAACTTATGTTGCTTGAAAATGGTGAAAAATATCCAATCAGAGGTGAATCTTATGTGAATTATGGACCGGAAGGTATGGGTGGAGCTATAAATCTTGGAACTGAATTTACAAATGCTCCTTCTGAATTTAAAGATTTTGCAACGAATAAATGGAATTCAATCATTTATAAAATGTCCAACATTACTCCTGAGTACAAATTATTGGAGCAATTTAAAGGAATTACTTTTGCCGGAGTAGAACCGAATTGGACGGTGAAACTTGGCGTATATGGTGTTACTCTTACTCAAATGGGAGTTGGTGATATTTATCTTGAATACACTAGTATAGGACAAACCGGCGATGGAACCATTAATATTACTGCAAAAACAGGAAATAAATATTACGATTTCAATATCAAAAAAGAAACATGTACTGACGGAATGTCTGACAATAAATATTCTTATTCAATAGAAGTTTTAAAAGACGGCGGAAACCTTTATGGATGCTGCTGTAAAAATTAATATTCAAAAAGAGGTGTTTAAGATGTAGCATTAAGCATCTCTTTTGATTCTCCTTTCTTTTTGGCTTTGCGTAAAATTAAACACACCCGATGCTTTGTGTCTTAGCTTTTTACGACAAAAATTAAAAACAAAAAACATGCTAATTTGCTTCTGAGAACCTTAGTGGCTAAAAATTACAATCAAATGAAACAAAAGAAACAAATATTTTTACTAACAATTTCAATTTTATTCTTAGCTTGTTCAGCAGGTTTTATAAATATTAAAACTAATTACTTCGATTTGCCCGATGATAAAACCGAAACTTTCAACTCTTTGTTGAAAATTAAAAATGAACAATTGACTGAGGAAAGTTTGGAAAAAATGCAGAATTATATTGAAAAAAATGTGCTTGCAGACATAAACCCGACGGGTAACGGAGGAGTTGAGTCAAATTATTTTTGGTATATATACAATGCATTGCCCGATTTTGTCGATGAAAAAGAAAGACATCAAGGATATTATGCCGGTCAAAACGAACAAAGTTTTGAAGAAAAATTAATTGCTTACAGTATATATAGAATTGACAGAAGTCCTGAAAATCTTCAAAAAATTTTTGAATTAGTAAAACCAAATTTGAAAAATATAATTACAGAAGAAAAATATCAAGAATTAGAATTAAATTATAAAATCAACCGTGTGATAACAAGTTACAATCTAATTATTGAAATAGAAGATTATAAAAACAAACTACAAGAAGCATACAATCACGCGGATACAGCAACAGGTATATTTAATAATTATGGTAGCGGAGATGTTTTTGAAAAATTTCGCGGTGCTTATGGATTTACTGCCTGGAATTTAGATATTATGATCTCACAACATTTGGGAGTCTATGACAGAAATTCGGGACCGATTTTTTATTCTTCTTTCTGGATGCGTCGAAATCATGAAGGTAATATGGAAAAAGTTTACGAAATTTTAAATGAAATTCAATCTATTTATGGAAATTAAAAAAACACAATTATGAAGAAAACTTTTTTAGTAATGTTGATGTTTGCAAGTGTTCTGTTTTTTGCTTGTAAAAATGAATCAACAAACGATGAAGATAATTCATCAGACAATAAAACAGAAGTGACTGAAGACAATGAAAATGCAGATAATGAAATCTCTGCCGAAGATTTTGCTACATTCTACGAAAAATTTGTTACTGACAAAAACTTTCAATTAGAAAGAGTAAAATTTCCTATTGAAGGGTCAAACATTATTGATTACGGAGAAACAGAAGAGTGGACAAAAGAAAATTGGTCAATGATAGAAAACATTGATAACGTTGACACAAAAAATTTTACCGTTGAAAAAAACGAGACCGAAACAAGAGTTGAACACAAATTTTACGTTCCTAATAGCGGTTTTAGTTTTACTTATGTAATAGAACTTATTGACGGGAAATGGTATTTAACTGAAAGAACAGATAGTAATTTATAAAAACATTAATTATGAAACGAATTTTATTAGTTATGTTAGTTTTTGCAAGTATGATTCTTTTTTCTTGCAAAAATGAATCAGCAAATGATGAAAACAATTCATCTGACAACAACACAGAAGTAACAGACAATAATGGAAAAACTAACGAGCCGAGTGTTGAAATTGAAATGCTTGAATTTGACCCGTCAATAGTAAACAAACTTTCAGGAATTAAAGGTGCATTACAATATGGTTACAAATGGAAAGACAAAGCCGGATACAACCTACTTATTTTTACTAGAGCAACTGCTTTTAAACAATGGGAAGATGCTGATTATGACGGAATGGGTGATAATTTTGTATATCTAAAAGTGTATCATTTTTCTGGTACAGAAGAAAGTTACTCTCTTGTAAGATTAGTACAAGACGGAGAAACAGAAGGTTGTGGAGATCCTCCTTTTGCAATAGATTGTGATTTTTACGACAAATCTATCTCAATTACTGACTTAGATAAAGACGGATACGCTGAAGCAACATTTATGTATTATATTCTTTGTGCATCTGAAATAACTCCTGTGCCAACTAAACTCATTATGATTGAAAATGGAGAAAAATATGCTATTCGAGGAGATTCGTATCTAATGGAAATAAAGATGGGTGGAGAAAAAGATATTGATTTTGGCAATGCACCAGACCAGTTACTGGATTTCGCAAGTCAAACTTGGGATAAATTCTGTGCTTCAAAACCATAAATAAAAATCATTAGAAAAATACTTGTGTATATTTAAACTTTCAATAATTATTAACTTTAAAACTAAAAAATCATGAAAAAAATCACAGTTTTACTACTTAGTATTGGAATCATATTGTTTACATATTCTTGTAAATCAGATTCAAACAATGAAAACGATCAAAAAAACGAAAACACGGAAGTTGTAGACCAAAACACTGAAAAAGACGAGAATGTTGCAGCTGATGACTTTGACGCTTTTTGGAAAGAATTTCAAGCAGCAGTAGCAAACAAAGATAATGACAAACTTAAGGAACTTGCATCACAAAACACATTTGATATGATGGGAGATGATTTTATCATATATTTTGATGATGAATTTTATGAAAGGGTCGCCAACGCATCTTCGGCTGATATTGAAACAATTGATAATAATACGAAAAGATTCTTTTATGTTGTTCAATATCCCACTGATGGTGAAGATGATGAGGTTTTTGAATCGTCATTCGGATTTGATTTTGTAAAAGAAAACGGGAAATGGAAAATATCTACTCCTCTTTTCGCCGGATAATTTTTAAACACAATAGTAATCATTCATGATTATTGTTAATCATACAAATGAATTTAAAGCTTTTTCACTATCTGTCGCGAAAATCGTGAAATAAAGAATTAATACTTTAAATTCTTTAAACCTGGTGTTTTCTTGCAAACACTAAGTAATAATTTTACATAATTAAAAAAACAAAAAAATGAAAAAATTAAGCGTGCTGTTTTTAGCCGTTTTTATGATTTTTGCTTACAGTTGTAAAAACGAAGGAGTTGACAAAAAACAACTTAAAGAAGAGTTGAAAAAAGAATTTTTAACTGAAATGGAAAACGAAGACGTTAAAAATGATGAAGTTATAAATGAAGAAGTTAAGAATGAGGAAGAAGTGATAGTTGAAGAAAAAGTAGTAAGTAATTCAAAAATAGCTGAACTTATCGGTTTAAAATTCGGAGGAGTCGAACCTTTTTGGAGTATTAAATTCACGGAAGATATTGCTTACTTTACACCAAACATAGGCGAAGAAGAAATACCTTTGAAAATCAAAGATATTAATGTTAACGGTAATATGATTAGCATGTTTGTATCAAATGAGCAATTTGGATACGAGTTCTCAGTTATAGTCAGAAAAGAAAACTGCACTGATGGAATGTCTGACTACACTTATCCTTATTCAATAAATCTTGAGTTTCCTGATGATAATTTAGTGGGCTGTGGAGGATCCCCAAAATAAGCAAAAAATTATTTAACTAATAAAATCTTTGCCTCAGTCAGGTGTTTTCACCTGACTGCATAACTCTCAATTACAGAGCAAACTGGTGACAACACCAGATTGAAGCAGAGGGTTTACTGACTTTAAATACAGATACTAATTATATCTATTTGCAAATAAATCGACCATGATTGCATACTAATAACATAAAAGTATGACATACTTTTCATTGAAATTAGAATCTTTGTGGCAAAAATTATAAACACATGAAAAGAACAATTTTATTTATTTTAGGTCTTAGCATCGTTTTTTTCGTTGCTTCTTGTAAAAATGAAACTACCGACAAAGACACTGATCAAGAAAAAACTGAAAACATTGTGAGTGATGAAAACAATAACGAAAATGTTGTTGAAAATAACACTCAAGAAAACACTAATGAAAACGTTATTAAACTAAAAGCAGAATTCAATGGAATTTATCTAGGTTCAGGGGGATCAGGGATTCTATTCAATGGTGAAGATGGAAAAAGATATGACTTTTATGACGATGGTAATGACGAAGTTCACGAAGTATTTTCTGATGTTGAAATTGGAAACCCTAATGACACCAAACACTATGGCGAATGGTACAATATAACCTACAAAACAACTACAATTGAGCGTTATGACGGAGGAACAGGTAAGTATTATGATGACGAAGTTTTAGTTATTGTGTCTATTGAGCCGGCAAATTAAGCTTTAAAAAAGCCTGAAAGAAATTTTCAGGCTTTACATTACCGTTTGCATTGAAAACTTAACCACTTATTTCATATTCTAACCGTTAAATAAACAAAGTCATCTGAACACAACAAATGCCACTAAATACACGTATTTTTGATGAAAACATTCTGAAATGAACCGTGTAATAATTGTAATATTGATTTTAGTTTTTAATTTTTCAGTTTCATGCAAAAACAAAAAATCAAACATTGTTATTACAGACATTAAATCACAAAATAAGATGACAACTTTTTCAACAAATATTCCTGCTTCTTTTGAAGAAATTCCAGTTTCTGAAAATGAAATTAGTAAAGATTTATTTTTAGGAAATATTGTTGACTCAAAAAAATGGGAAGATAAAAATGGAATAAATTTATTTATTATAGCGGACACAACAACCAACGATACATCAATAAATTTAACCTGTTATCAAATTCATGCATATCATTATTTGTTAAAATCAGACAAATTTGAACTTCTTAAAGATTTCAAGGATTTTAATTACTATTATTCTAACACTAGTATTTGTAGCCTTTGCGAACAATCTTTAGATGTTCTTGATTTAGACAAAAATGGAATAGGCGAAGTGAGTTTTGTGTATTTTTTTCAAAATGAAAAACAACCTGACAATATTGAAAATTCAATGACTTTAATAATGATACAAAACGGCAAAAAACAAACAATAAAAGGAACAAATTATTCAAAGATAATTAACGAAAATATAATTGTTGAAAGTAGTTTTAATTCCTATCCCATTTTGAAAAAATACGCATTAAAAAAATGGACAAAAGAACAATCAACACATCATTAATAAGAAAAACATTACATTATGAAAGTTAAAATTCTAATTTTATTCCTTTTAATATTCGGAATAAAAACATTTGCGCAAGAAAGAATTCTTCTTGCAGACAGAGATATTTCTCCAAAAAAAGATGCTCCGGTTCATCTTACTTATGGAGTTCATCAGGGTGACAAGATTGTGCTGACTCTTGTTACTAACAAAGACAAACCTATTGACAAAATTCAAATTGAAGAAAATGGGAAAGTTTTGTTTTCTCAAAATGATGTAAGCCCTACACAAACAGTAGAATTAACTGCACCGGAAACTAATTTCTTACACTTGTATTTTTATGACAGACAAGATGTTAGTGTAAAAATAGAACGAGTTCCAGCAAACGATGAAGCAAAATTTTTTAATCCGACTATTTATCAGTACAAACATTACGATACATCTTATTTAAATTACGAAATTGACAGTGTTGTTGGATACGACGAAATCAGAACTCCTAAAACTTTCAAAGTTATCACAAGCGCTGATTATGAAAGTGTTGAAATGAAAACTCAAAAAATAAATCTAAAAGGTGGAAAGAAAAAAGGTATTCTGCTCACAAAACCCAAAGAACTAATTCAAACCGACTACAAAGAGATGAAGCTGATGGGATATCAGATAATTATTACTTCTGAAGCAGGTGCTGATAAAATGTGGGGTTATATTGGTGTCGGTGTAGATATTGGAGCAATGTGTCTTAGTTTAGCAGTGTCTGCTGTTGCTAGTCCTGTTGGTGGAGCTGCTGCCGAACTTGCAGTTCAAACTGCTTTTGAAATGATTGGTCCACAAGAAGGTGGAGAACCTATTTATTACATGATTGCAAACAATGATAAAGACCTTGCCAAATTTACTGATGATAACCCTGATACAAGACCTTCTGCTTATGAATTCGGTTTAGCCACAGGTTACAATAATACTTGGTTTGTAATGGATACCTTAGCGATAGGTTTACAAAATCTTAATATCGCTGTTGAAGTTGATGTTTCAGTTGCTGTTTATGCCATTTATCAGTCTACAATATGGGAAGATATCGTAGAGGATATTGTTACAATTAAGCCAAAAACGGTTAAAGTTCAAAGAACCAGACAGGTAATACAAAATAATAAACGCTGGAATTTTGAAGAATAATTTCAAACCATTATTAACATAATAATTTAAAATATATAGCAATGAATAAAATAATTTTATCAGCAATAATAATGTTTATAATGTCTGTTTCTGCTTTTTCGCAAAGAGTTCCGGTTACAGTTATAAACGAGACTTACGAATTAAAAGACAATCAATTCCATATTCGTGCATACAAAGGTGATTTATTAAAAATAAACCTTCAAACCGAACTTCAAAATGAAAAGAAAGGTAAATTTTACGATTTAAAGAATGTAAAAATTTATCGTCAAGATGCTAGTGATGATTTTCAATATATTTATGACAAAAATGATGTTAGTAAAATTGACATAGAACTGGTTGTTCCAAGAGATGGAATATACACAATATTAGTTGAGCGAGGCGGAATGACAAAATTTAACTCAACCTTGTTTGTACAAAGACTTGCAGAAAATGAAGAAACTGCAAAATTAAACAAACGTGCTGTTTATGTCAGCATTCCTGATACAGTTCATGCATATACAGAAAGCGCAAGTGTTTATGATTATATAAGAACAGCAACGCCATATACAAAAAAACAATATTCTCCTCAATATAAAGAAGATCAAATTTTTATTGACGTTTCTTATGCTTTGCGAATTGACAATATTTACGTAATCCCTATTCAAATTCCTTTTGAAATTATGACTGATTACAAAATTGCCAGATCAATTAAATGGGGCTTTTTTATCAGCGTAAGTGATGAGGTTTACAAAGCCTTACAAGCAAAAGTGTCACAAGTTGCCACAGCAGCATTAAATGTTGGAGTTGGAAAAGCTATGTCAGGCAAAGTTAATTCAGAAACCGGTGAAGTTATGGAAACAACTCTAACAAAAGGTTATGCAGTTTTTGATAAAGCATCAACAGCAAATGCTGTAGCAGGTATAACAGGCGATGTGGGAGAACTTTCCGGAAACGAGCCAACAACTGTTTCAAGCGATGTTGTTAAGGCTGTTACCGGATTTACCGGACTTACTGAAACTGCCGGTAATGCTATCGGAAGTCTGATGCCAAAAATTGAGGACGAAATTAAATACAAAGTTTTGTCAAGAACAGAATATCAAAAATACAAAAATGGAGAAGCTTACACAGCTATACAAGAAGGACATGGTTGCTTTGTTCAGGGCGAATTTGACATTAAAAACCCTAATGATGTTTTCTATCTTGTAATTGAAAATGAACGCAGTACTGGTGGTGGCTTTTGGGATGTTGCAGAATCTATCGGAAAAACAATTCTTAGTCAGTATGTATATGCAAATGTTAAAGTTTTTGTACAACGAAAAAATGAAGTAATGTATCAACAAGGATATTTTGAAAATACCTTCGAAGAAGTTAAAAATCCGGTTTGGATTCATTCAGAAGAAACTTCTAGTAAAAATCAAATTATGTTTGAAGACCAGGTAAAACCTTATTATCAAACTTTAAATTCACCAACAATTTATTAAAAAATAATTATTAAACTTTAAAATTAAAATTATGAAAAATTTATTGAAATTTTCGTTTCTGCTTTTAGCAGTTTTAGTAGCATTTTCGTCTTGTAAAAAAGATAAAATTGATGTAAATTCTGAACCAAGTATGTCTTTATCTCAAGATGACAATGAATTAACCACTCTAAACATGACAGATAATGAATTAGAAATTTATGGTGTTGTTGCGCCTGATTTTGATGGAGATCAAGTTGAAATTAAAATTATTACTAACGCACACCCTGAAGGAATTATTAAAACTTTAGATTTGAGTGATGAAAAAACAGTTGAAAAAGATGATGAAATAATTCATTTTAGAAGTTTTGCTTATGATTTCAAAATTGCATATTTTGATGATGACACCAGAGATTTAATTAAAATTGCAGCTGATGAAACAGAAATTACTGTACAGGTAAATGACGGCTTTTTATCGGGCACATATCCTGTAAATACTGAAGATATTCTTCAATTTACTTATTGGAATATTAACAGCGCTACTTTGTTTATTTACGGATATGATTTTGATGGAACACAAGCAGTTTCAGTTGAAGCATGGACATCAAGAGATGATACTCCTATTGATGTTGACCTAACTTATAACGACCCAACTGTTTATAATGGTTTACCTGCTTTCAATGATTATGAAGCAAGTATTCCATTCTGGGATGGCTTTTCTTCTTTTCAAGATACAACTTTAGGAATTTATTATGATCAGGATACTATTTTCTTCAAATACGAAGGTAAAACATATTATTCAGAACATAATGTAAACACATTTGCTCCACTTTTAGAGTACTAAGTTTATAATCTCTCTCTTAATAATGAAAACTCCGAAACATAACGTTCGGAGTTTTTTTAAATGTCTTTGCCAAATTTATTCAAAAAATCTTTTTCCTTTTTTGAAAGGCTTTGATAACCATTTTGTGATATTTTGTCTAAAATTCGGTCAACTTCTTTTTTTATATCTTGTTTTGTTGCGTTGTATCTTAAATCGTCTTTTGTTCTTAGATTATTCTTTATTATTCTGGCTTTTGATTTTGGTGTAAAATCCAACGAAAATAATTTTGCGATTATATTAGAGATTTTTTCAGCTAGATTTTTCCCTTTTCGTAAGTTATAACCATAAATAAATCCATAAATTGCACCACCAACATGAGCAAAATGTCCTCCTGCATTATCTCCTTTTAATAAAACAATGTCAAAAATAACGAGAAAAACAGCAATAAACACCATTTTGATTTTTACTAAACCAAATAAATAAAGTTCCTTGTCAGGTTTGTAAGTTGCCAGAGCAATAACAATTGCAGTAACAGATGCCGAAGCTCCAAGTGCCGTTGAAAATATTTTCACATCAGAAAAAACAGGGAAAATATTAAAAGCTAAAATGTACATTGCCGCTCCTGAAAGTCCGCCAAGTAAATATAATGTTACAAAATCTTTTTCTTTTATGTATTCTATCAAAATTCTGCCGATAAAAAAAAGCCAAAGCATGTTACCAAATATATGCCAGAAATCAACATGTAAAAACATGTAGGTTATTGGTGTCCAAAAATGAAAAAGTAGCTGTTTTAAATTTGAAGGAACTGTGAAAAATTCAACAAATGAATTAAAACTTTCATCTGCATTAAAAAGGTAAAAACCCAAGTGGATTAAATTAAACAATACAAAAACTGCAGTGTTTAAAATTACCAACTTTAATACTATATTTAATTTTTTCAACATTTATTTATTGTTGCTTTAAATTGCCTTTGTACCAAATTTTTAGTAAAATAAATCCAAATATCATACCTCCTAAATGAGCAAAGTGTGCAATATTATCACCCGAAGCATTTCTAATTCCACTGATTAATTCTAATGCGCCATAACCTATAACAAACCATTTTGCTTTGATTCGTACAGGAATAAAAATGATACCCAAAGGTGCATTTGGAAACATCATACCAAAAGCTAAAAGCAAACCAAATACAGCTCCCGATGCACCAACAGTTGGAATGTTCATTTGTGCTTGTAATGCATTATCTACCGACTCTCTTAAAGCTGTTTTATCGTATGACTGCCAATTATTAATTATCTGACTTACTGCATCTTGATTAAAATATCTTGAATAACCTTGTGTAAGTGCCTGAAAATTCTCTAGATATGGATGAACCAAAAAGTCCTGCACAGAGCTGTAGAAGTCGTGAATCAGATACCAATTTACTGCAGTATGGAGAGCTGCTGCTCCTAAACCTGTGAAAAGATAGTAAAATAAAAATCTTTTAGGTCCCCAAATGCGTTCCAAAATGCTCCCAAAAAGTAATAACGCATACATGTTAAACAAAAGATGAACTAATCCTCCGTGCATAAACATGTGGGAAACAAATTGGTAAGGCATAAAATACTCAGACTTGAAGTAAAATAAGCCTAATATTTTTACTAAATCTATTCCGGCATAAGATAGTAAATAAGTAAGAACTAAAAGTCCGGCATTAACTATTAAAAGGTTTTTTACAACCGGTGTTAAATTTCTAAACATTATATTAAATTTCGGTTTCGGTTTGGTTTACTAATGGAACAATTGCATCAAATTCCTTTCTTCTTTTGGTAATGTCTATTGCGGCATATATAGCGTCAAGAAACGATTTTGGTCTGGCAATTCCTTTTCCGGCAATATCATAAGCTGTACCATGAGCCGGCGATGTTCTGACAATTGGTAAGCCTGCTGTAAAGTTTACTCCGCCTCCTTGTGCTAATATTTTAAAAGGAGCTAAACCCTGATCGTGATACATTGCTAAAACTGCGTCAAATTTTGTGTGAGTAAATGCACCAAAAAATCCGTCGGCTGCAAATGGGCCTATAGCAATCATTCCTTCTTCTTTTGCTTTTTCGATTGCAGGAATTATTATTTCCATTTCTTCTTTGCCGATTAAACCTTCATCGCCTGCGTGTGGATTTAAACCTAAAACAGCTATTCGTGGTCGTTCTATCGCAAAATCTCTCTTTAAACTTTCATTTAAAATTCTTAACTTTGATATTATTTTTTCTTCTGTAATTGCTTCGGGTACTTCTTTTATTGGAATATGTTCTGTAAGAACTGCAATTCTAACATTATCGGTTATCATAAACATAGCAACATCTTCAGAACTAAATTCACTTTTCAAAAAATCAGTATGTCCTTTAAATTCAAAATCAGCACTTTGTATGTTGTTTTTGTTAATAGGCCCGGTAACAATCGCATCTATTTTGTTGTTTTTAAGGTCAATTATAGCATGTCTAATCGCATTGAGAGAAGAAATTCCTGCCATTTCTGTTGATTTCCCAATTTCAACTCTAATTTTGTTCGAGACACAGTTTATTATGTTAATTGATTCTGGATCAATTTCGTTTATATTTTGTACGTGATTTAGATTCATTACATTATAATCCATTACTTTCTTGTAATAAGCGGCAACTTTGGGTGAGCCATATATTACCGGTGTAAAATCACTATATACGCGGCTATCTTTTAGTGCTTTTAGAATAACTTCGTAAGAAATTCCGTTTACATCTCCGTGAGTTATTCCTATAACTAATTTTTTATTTTGATCTTGTTTAGTCATTGTATGAAATTTTGTGCAAATTTAATAATATTAACCGAGTAGAAAAACTTCTAATATTGCATTGATTATTTGCGAATTACAGTTATTTCTCCGTTTTGTTCAATTTTAATAATTGTTGAAGGCTGAGCTTTTGTATAATCATCTTGTCTCCATTTAACAATATAGTCACAATTTTCTTTTATTTCTTCTGATATTTCCTCAAAATTGGAAGGCGGATTTTCGCCTGATATATTTGCAGAGGTTGAAACAACTGGTTTTCCATATTCTTTTAAAAGTTTTTGACAAAAATCGTCATTTGGAATCCTAACAGCAATTGTTCCGTCTTCTGCTATTACATTTTTTGCCAAATTTTTGGCATTTTGATAAATAATTGTCAAAGGGTTTTCAGTTTGTGATATTATTTCTACTGCTTTTTGAGGAAATTCGGCTATGATTTTATTGATTGTTTCTGTGTTTTCAGCTAAAATAATCATACTTTTAGAGAAAACACGTTTTTTAATTTCATAAATTCTTGAAATAGCTTTTTCATTTTCTGCATCGCAACCTAAACCCCAAATTGTATCTGTTGGATATAGAAGTATTCCACCATT
The DNA here is from genome assembly GCA_016938685.1 of Bacteroidales bacterium. Taxonomy (GTDB): domain Bacteria; phylum Bacteroidota; class Bacteroidia; order Bacteroidales; family JAFGUD01; genus JAFGUD01. Next base: position 103,473 of record JAFGUD010000235.1, read on the forward strand.
TTTGAGTGTTTCAATTGATTTTTGTATATCTTTTTCAAAGTTCATTATTCGCAATTTCTACATTTATTAAAAGTAATAAAATAGTTGTTTTTCCCACTTTTGCCGGTACTAAACGAGCTTATCTCTTTAATATCCATTCTTGGGTCTTTTTTTCTGATTTCTTCCAATTGTTCTTTTGTCAAAATAAATGCGTAAGAAGTGTCACTTTCGTATTTTTCCATCAAAGATTGAATATTATAGTCTTCTTCAATGTCTGCGTTTGGGTTCATAACTTCAAGATAAAATGGCAAACTTGGCGGTTTTGCGTATTTATTTGAAATTACAATTTTATCTATATCTGAATTTGTGGCAACGTATTCAGCAACACGTTTTGTACTGTTTTTAATGTTGTCAATAGCCGGCAAAAGCACAATAAACGACAATGCCGTAAAAACAAAAGCATTCGCAATCGTAATATCTATGAATTTTTTTCTTCTGTTCGTTATAACTAAAATCAAACCTAAAACTGAACCGGCAAAGAATAAAAATGGAACAAAAACAGTAAAAAATTTCGGTAAAAATGACCATTCTTTGGGTAAAAATTCAATAACAGCCAATATTGACGCTCCAAAAATCACCATTGCAAAAAAAGTTTGAAACGCTGCACTGATTTTCACAAGCTTTGGAGAATCAATTTCACTGCCAAACTTTAATATTTGTTGCGAAATTAACATTGCAATTGCAGGATATGCAGCAACAGCATAAGCGGGTAATTTGCTTTTCAAAAATTCATAAAATAGCCAGCCTGAAATCAGCCAAATAAGTAAAATGAATGTATTACTTTCTTTGTTTTTGAATGATTTGAATGCGTTGATAAATGCAGCCGGAAGAAATGCTAAATATGCAACAAAGAATATAACAAATGAAGCTAAAAAATAGCCAGGGGGACCTGTTTGACTAAAAACAGATTTATCAACTCTTGTCAGAATATACCAATCAATCAACCACTTAATAAACTCGCCCCCATCTTTCTGCCATGCTTCACGTCCCCATAAATAAAGCGGTAGTATGGCTATAAATCCGAAAATCCACGGATGAAGTCTTATTAAGTTCATTCTATTTTTATGAAAAATAAAAAGCAGAATTATCATAAATCCGGCAAAAATTAAGATTGGTGGACCTTTTACCAGTAATCCCATTGAAATTGCAAACCAAAAAATCAAAACCTGTTTGAAAGATTTTGTTCGTAAAACTTCAATTAAAGAGAATGCTGCAAGTGTGTGAAATAAAAGTAACAATCCATCGGTAATTGCCATTTTTCCAAGCATTGGAACAAATATACTTGTCCCTAGAATTATAGATGCAAAAAATGCTTCTTGTTCTTTCAGCCAACGTTTACCGTAAACATAAATTAAAACGTAAACAAGAAAAATAGCTAACGAACTAAAAAAACGAACAGCAAATTCATTTATGCCAAAAATTTTGTACGCAACGCTTATTAACCAGAAATGTAAAGGCGTTTTTCGGTGTACTTCTGACCATGTAAATTGAGGAATAGTATAATCTCCGGTTTCAATCATTGTTTTTCCAAAACCTGCATAAGCAGCTTCATCTTGATCCCAAAGTGAAATTGAATTATTCCCGATAAAAAGTATTCCGGCTAAAAGTATGAAAATGATTACAACTCTTTTTTTCACAATCTTTATTTTTCAAAATAAATCTAAAATATTTTATTGTTCTTATTTCTTGTCTTTGGTAGGTGTTTGTCTCCTGCCTATACTTTTCAAATATTACTCCGAATTACTAATTCTTGGTTAATTCCTGAAAAATTTCTTCAAGTGTTTTTTCTTTTTTCTGCATCGATAATACTGCAATGTTATTTGCAACTGCAAAATCGAAAAGTTTTTTTCTTATATCCTTGTCGCTTTGAATTACAAATCTTAATTTATCAACGGATAACGCTTTTGTAACGTCTTCCATTTCTTCTATCTTGTTAATTTCAACCTCATTATCAAATTCAACAACAAAAGTTAAATAATTTTCTTTTGAAGCAGTATGAATATTTCCTTGATTTTCATTGGCTACAATTTTCCCTTGATTAATAATAATTATTCTATCACAAATTGCTTCAACTTCTTGCATGATATGCGTAGAAAGCATCACGGTTTTTTCTTTGCCAATTTCCGAAATTAAATTCCGAATTTCAATTATTTGGTTTGGATCTAGTCCTGTTGTCGGTTCGTCAAGAATTAAAACACTTGGATTGTGAATTAAAGCTTGTGCAAGTCCAACTCTTTGACGATATCCTTTTGATAAAGCCCCAATTTTTTTGCGCTGTTCTATTCCTAGACCCGTCATTTCAATAATATTGTCTATTACTTTTTTTGTGGCTTTGATTTTATATGTTCCGGCAGCATATTCCAAAAATTCTTTAATGTACATTTCAGGATAAAGAGGATTATGTTCGGGTAAATAACCTATTTGTCTTCGAATTTCTAATGAATTTTTAAAAATGCTGATATTATTAACAAATGCTTCACCACTCGAAGAAGGTAAATAACCCGTTAAAATTTTCATTGTTGTAGATTTCCCTGCGCCATTTGGACCAATAAATCCGGCAATTTCTCCGGTTTTTATTTCAAAAGAAATATTATCTACAGCATTCTGCCTTCCGTACGATTTTGTTAAATTTGAAACTTTTACAGACATTAAGGTAAAATTTAATTTGTTATATTTGCGTTTTAAGTTTACAAATGTAAGTATTTTGAATTTTTTAAAGAGATTTTTTACTTTTTTTAAAACTCATTCTATAAAATCAACACAAAAATGCGCAAAATTATTTTTATTATTTTTATTGTTTTTTTTCAAATTTCTGCTTTTTCACAAGAAAAATTTGATGATCATATTCCAATTTATTTTTTTGGAGTTAGAATAATTACTACGAATAGTGGAGTTGGGCAATATTTTATAATTTACGCTCCAAATGGCACGATTGAAGATGTTCAAACTATTACAAAAAACGATTTTTTAAAACAAGCGCAAGGTTTTGCTCCTTCTGATGCAAATATCAAATCTGAAAATTTTTTCACAAAATACGGAGCATTTGATAGTTTAGCAATAATGAGAGAAGTTATAGCTTCAATTTATCCTGTTCCAACTGACGAAGTTCTTTATAATTACAAGAAAAGAACCAGATACAATAATCGTGTTGATTTTCTTTCTAAAAACCTAATCAATAATCTTTGGAAACTTAGATATGCGATTTATCCTTTTATGTCGGGTTCAGAAGATACCCTGGGTTGGACAATGAATTTTGAAAACACATATATGCCACGACCAGAACAAATGCAGATACTTGAAGGTTACGGCTTAGATAAAATAAACGGTTATGTTTGGGGTGATAATCTTTTCAGACTATTTAAAGACATGCAAGATCCAAATTGGGTAGAAACATACAAAAAAGCAGGAAGTGATGACTAATTTTAATAAACTGACAATAACAGATTTACAGCAAAGAGTTGATGATTGGATAAAAGAATTTGGAGTTCGTTATTACAATGAATTAACGAATATGGCTATTCTTACCGAAGAAGTTGGCGAAGTTGCACGAATAATGGCGAGAAAATATGGCGAGCAATCGTCAAAAATTACTGATGAAAATTACGATTTAGGAGATGAACTTGCTGATGTTATTTTTGTTGTGACCTGTATTGCAAATCAAACAGGAATTGATTTATCTGATTCTTTGGAACGTAATTTGAAGAAGAAAACAGAACGCGACAAAACAAGACATTGGGAAAATAAAAAACTTCTGTGATAAAATTTTTAGTTAAAAAAAAGCTGATTTTTAGTTTTTTTAAAAAAATTGTGTTAAAATTGCAAATCTATTTCTTAGAATATTTAATTTGAAGGTGATGAAAAATACGGCTATATTTTTAGGAGTAACTATTTTGTTATTGTTATTACCTGTGTTAACTGCTTTAGGTCAACCTCCTCCACCACCACCGCAGGATATACCTATTGATGGTGGGCTATTGTTTTTGCTTTTTGGAGGTATTGGTTTAGCCGTTAAAAGTTTTTTCTCGAAAAAAAAGAATGAAAACTAATTTTTTATAAAAATATTTAAGAGATACTTTTTGGTATCTCTTTTTTTTTGACTTTTGAACAATGAATAAAAATATTTTTTCTATTGATATTGTTGAACAATTACAACAAATTATCAAAACCTATCCTCAGGATAAAATATTTGTTTTAGCTGACGAAAACACAGCGAAATATTGTTTCCCAATTATTAGCAAAGCTTTTAACTTTGATCCTATTGTTATAGAAACCCCTATCGGTGAGAAGAATAAAAATATTCAAACAGCTACTTTTCTTTGGGAGTTCTTATCAAATCACAACGCCGACAGGAAATCATTACTCATTAATCTTGGTGGTGGTTTTATAACAGATCTCGGTGGTTTTGTTGCTTCAACTTTTCAACGTGGCATAGATTTTATAAATATTCCTACAACTCTTTTGGCGCAAGTAGATGCTTCTATAGGTGGTAAAAACGGCGTGAATTTGAATGATATAAAAAATCAAATCGGATCTTTCAAATATCCAATTGTAAATTTAATTTCAACCACTTTTTTAGAAACTCTTCCAAAACGTCAATTAGTTGCAGGTTTTGCGGAAGTTGTCAAACATGCTTTAATTAGCTCCGAAAATGAATGGAATAAAATTCGTTTCTCAAATCCTGAATTTTTAGATTTTAGGTTTTTGCAAAATATTGTCGAAGATTCTGCCGGAATTAAACTTTCTTTTGTTAAATCAGATCCTGAGGAAAAAGGAATTAGAGAAGCTTTAAATTTTGGACATACAGTCGGACATGCTCTCGAAACATTTTTAACAAGAAAAGGTGTTGATATTCTTCATGGAGAAGCTGTTGCTATTGGATTGATCGCAGAACTTTTTCTGTCGAATAGAGTTTTTACTTTTGATTTTAAAAAACTTTTTGGAATTGCAGAATATATTGCAACTTACTTCCCCAGTTTTGATTTACATTACGATGATTATGAGGCAATTTATGAAATAATGAAACACGATAAAAAGAATAAAGAAAATAAAATAAGGTTTTCTTTGTTGAAAGATATTGGACATATTGAAGTTAATCAGGTTTGTGAAAAAGAAGATGTTTTCGAAGCTTTAAATTTTTACTTTCAGGTTAAAAAATAACCAAAAACTCTCATCATTATATAACTTTTTTTATTGCAGACTGTTGCACAACAAAACGTATTTTGAACTTTATAACTTTACAAACTTTCGACTCATATATGGAACCCAAAAATCCCTGCACACGAGACTGCAAATACAACGATAACAACGTCTGCTTTATTTGCCATAGAACAAAAAAAGAAATCTTTGAATGGGGCGATTATACTGATGAACA
>JAFGUD010000236.1 GCA_016938685.1 Bacteroidales bacterium
CCGGAAATAGGGGAGCACAATTATGAAATTTTCAAAGAAATGTTAGATTTTAGCGATGAAGAAATTGAAAAGCTTAAAGAAGACGGAATAATTTAACAGTTATTGAGTGGTTAGTTATTGAGTTTGTCGAGTTATCGAGTGGTTAGGTAATTTATTGATTATTAGATATATAGTGTTTTAAAATATAAAAGTCGCAGAGCGATGACCAGTCTGTAAAATTATTTAGTGCACCAGTTAGTTAGTTGACTAGTTAACCAGTCTATTGTTCATTGTGTGTGCATTGTAAAAGTCCCTTCGGGACGACAGTCTGTAAAATGGTACGAAGTGCCATTACAACAATAAGAAATCATCTTAGTGCCGTAGGTACGACCTGTGATAAAATGAATTAAATCAATTTTATAGTAAAATATAGCGAGATTTTATATAGTGCTGAAAAAACAGCAAAATTATTAAAGCATTTTTGAAAAAATAATTATTAAAATTCATCAGAAAAAAGTTATGAATGTAGATAAATATTTCATTACAATTGAACAAAAAGAACCTTTTGTAAAAGCTTTTTTACACGAAGAAAATAGAAACGAACGTGTTTTAAAAGAAATTAAGGAGATGGAAAAACGTTTTCCAAATCCTAAAAATCGTCCACCTTTATTTTGTGTTCCTATCGGGATAAAAGACATCATAAACATTGATGGATTTGAAACAAAATGCGGCTCAAATCTTCCTGTTGAACTTTTTAAAGGAAAAGAAGCATCTTTTGTTACTAAACTTAAAGAAGCCGGAGCTGTAATTATGGGCAAAACTGTAACAACAGAGTTTGCATATTTTGAACCCGGACCAACTCGTAATCCGCATAATTACAATCACACTCCCGGAGGTTCAAGCAGTGGTTCGGCGGCGGCAGTTGCGGCTGGAATGGTGCCTTTGACGTTTGGAACTCAAACAATTGGATCAATAATTCGTCCGGCTGCATTTTGCGGAGTTGTTGGATTTAAGCCTTCTTTCAACAGAATAGCTAAAGACGGAGTTATTCCTTTTTCGGTTTCAGCTGACCACATTGGAATTTTTTCTCAAACCATTGAAATGTCTGAACTTGCAGCTTCTGTTTTATGCAAAAAATGGAACAAAAATATAGATTTCAAAAAAGAAAACCTCACAATTGGTGTTGTTACCGGAAGTTACATTGAACAAGCTGGTACTGAAATGATTGGGTTTTATAACAGTAAAATAGAAGAATATCGCCAACAAGGACACAAAATAGTTGAAATTGATTTATTTGGTGATATAGAAAAGATAAGTCAAACGCACAAAAAGATGAATGCTGCCGAATTTGCTGAAGTTCACGAAGAATGGTTTGAAAATTATGAAAGTTTATATCGTCCAAAGACCAAAGAATTGATTTTAGATGGAAAAAAAATAACAATCGGAGAATTATCAGAAGCACGTCTGTGCAGAAAAAAACTTAGAAATAAAATTGAAAAAATTAAAGCCGAAAACAACATTGACGTTTGGATTAGTCCGGCAACACTTGGCGAAGCTCCCGAAGGAATTGCAACCGGTAGCCCACTTATGAATTTGCCATGGACATATTCTGGTTTGCCAGTAATTACAATTCCCGGTGGAAAATCAAAAAATAATTTACCTCTGGCACTGCAATATTCAGGGGCTTTTTATGAAGATGAAGAACTTTTGAACATTTGTAAACTGTTTTATAAATAATTAAATAACAATGCTCTAATTAAACTGGTGCATAAGTTAACTCTATAACTCATTATGAAAAATTATTCTCCCAAAAACATAGTTTTAGGCTTGCAACACACATTTGTGATGTTTGGAGCAACTGTTTTAGTTCCACTATTAACAGGCTTAGATGTTGGTGTAACCCTCTTTGCCGCAGGAATTGGAACGTTGCTTTTTCACTTTGTTACAAAACTTAAAGTGCCTGTTTATCTTGGTTCTTCTTTTGCATTTATACCACCAATTATTGCAGTTGCGGCAACAGGCTCATTAGCCGAAGCTCTTGGTGGAGTTTTTGTCGCTGGATTATTGTATGTTGCTGTAGCAATACTGTTTAGGTTTATAAAAATTGATATTATTCATAAGATATTACCTCCACACGTTACAGGTCCAATGATTGTTTTAATTGGATTGATACTTGCACCTGTGGCAATCCAAAATTCTTCGGGGGTTAATTCCCAAGAATTAGTTGCGGAAATAACAACAAATGGAGCATGGGGAATTGCTTTATTTACATTAGGAGTGGCTATTTTTGTCAAAGTTTTTTTTGAAAAAATTGGTTTAAAATTAATTTCGATGTTGCCGGTTTTAATTGCTTTAATTTTGGGGTATGTTTTGTCAATTATACTTGGAGTTGTTGATTATACAGCAATCAACGAGGCAAAGTGGATTGGTATTCCTAAATTTACTACACCAGTTTTTACTTGGCGAGCAATTCTAATTACTGTTCCTATTGCATTGGTTACAATTGTTGAACATTTTGGAGATATATTAGCAATTGGAAATGTTGTAGGTAAAGATTTTATAAAATCTCCTGGCGTTCACAGAACTCTACTCGGTGATGGAATTGCGACTTCTGTTTCTGCATTGATTGGAGGACCTGCAAACACAACTTACAGCGAAAACACAGGAGCCGTTGCACTTACCGGAGTTTATAATCCAATAATTATGCGTTTTGCTGCTATTTTTGCAATTATTTTGTCTTTTATTCCCAAATTTACTGCAATTATTGCCACAATTCCAATGCCTGTAATTGGCGGAATTTCAATTCTTTTATTTGGAATGATTGCTGCAATTGGAGTGAAAAATATGGTTGATGCAAAAGTAGATTTCTCAAACCCAAAAATAATAATTATCTCAGCTGTAATGTTTGTGCTTGGGCTTGGCGGAGCAAAATTTGATTTTGCAGAATTTAGTATTGAAGGTCTTGGTCTTGCTGCAATAATTGGTGTTCTGGTAAATTTAATACTTAATTTTTCGAGTTTTAAAACAATAAAAAAATAATTCAAACTTCATAAACTCGGTTTAATTTATGAGGTTAAGTTGAAAAATATTTCTCAAATTAAAAAAAATTGCTTGAATTTGTGAAGTAAAATCAAAGCAACAAAAACTAATACAAAATATACGTACTATTTACCCAAAAAAACATGTACATGCGCCTGCAAATACAACGATAACAACGTCTGCTTTATTTGCCATAGAACAAAAAAAGAAATCTTTGAATGGGGCGATTATACTGATGAACA
>JAFGUD010000031.1 GCA_016938685.1 Bacteroidales bacterium
AAATTATTGAATAAACGAATTGGCTCCGTGGCAGCCTGACAGTGAAGCGTTTCAAACTCCCGCACTATACATAGCCGAACCGTTACCAACAAGCGTGAAAAAAGAATTAGCAACTAAAAAAATAGTATTATATACCAAATGAACACAATGACAATAGAATTTTTTCAAAACAGATTACTCACTTTGATAATTCTTATATTCTTTCTGGCATCCTGCCAAAACAAAAAAAGTCAAGAATCTCAACATATTGTAGAGACATCTCATGATAAATTAATGGAAAGGATTACAGAATTATATAATTCCAGAGAGTATGTTGAATTTATAAAACTTGCAGAAAATGAAGTAAATAAATCAGAGAATGATTTTGGATTTTATCTTGCGTTATCAGATGCTTACGGAAATTTAGGTAATTGGGATAAAGCATTTTATTATGCTGAAAAACTTCTTGATAAAGAACCCTCTAACTATTATGCATTATTTGCAATAGGTAATTACAATTTTATACTTGAGAAATTAGATTCGGCAGAATTCTACTACAACAAGGTTTTAACCATAAACCCGGGCTACGCCAGAGCAAACCTAAATCTTGCTCAACTTTATATAAAACAAGACAATAAAACAAAAGCTGTAGAGCAGTATCTAAAAGCAATAGAGTTATTTAAGAAGAATGATTTTATGGAGGAAGTAATTAATTATTCGAATGAAGTTTTAAAGCTTGACCCAGAGAACACGACGGCGAAAGAATATTTAGGAAAAGATAAATTGCGACCTTGAAAACAAAGCTAATTTTAAAAATAACCAAATGAACAAAGAAAAATTTGCAGAAATTACTAACAGAGGAGAATGTTTAGCAACACTATATACTTTCCCTCAAATTCCCTGGCCAGAACCATTTCTAAAACAAGTTGCATGTCGTGAAGAATGGTCTAAATCAAATTTTTATCCACACAATGGACTCGTTGCAGAAATTCCTTATGTAATTAAGAAAAATATGTCGTTAAAAATTGATATTGACATTTACATTCTAAAAATTAATGAAAAATTTTATGTTCCAATGACAGGCAAAGGAATAAGGTTCATTAGTGAGTCTGAATATAAAAGAAAAAGACCTCAAAATAAAATTCAAGGAATGGATGACCGACAAAAAAATATTAATGATTTTTGGAGTTAGTTAAAAAATAAACAATCAAATTCAAAATCTTCTTATGCAAGTAATCGTAAATGATAATTCCGATAAAAATAAAGTTTTAAGCTTTATAGACAGGAAACAAATGAATGATGATGAAAAATTTCACTTAATTAACACTTATCCTCCAGACATGAGAGATTGGTTAAAATCTAGTGGAATTTACGATAGGGAAATCGAATCTAACAGAGTTAAATCAGGTGTTTTTGAAAATATAATTAGTTCCAATAATACTTTGGTTCTTATTAACAATTCCTTACCCAATTGTGAAGCAAGACTTTCTTTTGATTTAATAACACTCGTCCTGACACAGACAGAACTGCCTATGATGGAAATTGATGATGGCATGACAGCTCTGAGCTTGGGGGACTCCGTTCTACTTATAAATTCAAGAATTGTTGTAATTCAATCAGATGGAGTCGTGTGCTACATTTTAAACTTCCAAGCTATAATGGGTTTAAATGAGCATATAAATATTGATTTCAATGAATTAGTTGAGCAAATTGACTTAGACGACTATTAAAAAACAAGCTTAATAATATGCAAAACCAAATTTCAACATCAGTACTTTTTACTGCGTTTTTAGGATTAACCGAAAAACAAATTGACTTAAACAATCCTTTTGGCAACCTACTACAAAAAATGGGAAAACAGGACTTAGATTCAAATATGCAGATAATATTGTATATGCTTAGCCAGCAACAATATTTTGAAGTAATAATCGACAAAGACCAAAACAATATTGTAGTTAGCCAAAAAACTTACTGGTCAGATATAAATCATTATTATAATCTTCTGAAAGAAAAAGCAATCCCCGGATTAAGTTGCGGATATTCTGACGGATTCTATGTCAGGGCTCCACAATTTGGGAAAATACTTTGTGAAATGGTTTCACTTCCGGGAAAACCTCGATGTATAATGACGAGTATCGAATAAAAAATAAAAAACGCCAGTTGGTAACAAATTGTAAATTGCATTGCGGGGTTCGTGGTGTGTCGTTCGCTGGATTCTCGCAACATCGTTCCGTCCTCGCGGACAGGAA
>JAFGUD010000237.1 GCA_016938685.1 Bacteroidales bacterium
GGATTTAACTTAAACTCTGATTTTTAACGAGTTAAATTTTACGTTAGTTGGAATTAAATCATAATCTTTGATAACACTGACAAAAATTACTCTGTCGATTATAGTTTGCGCATATTGTAATAAATCATAAGAATTTATTTGGGGATTGTGTAGTTTTAAATGTTGAAGAAATATTTCTCTTATGTATTGATAATTTTCATAAAACTCTTTTGTTATTGTTTTTTCTTTTTCTTGCCTGTTTTGTAATAAAATATCAATAAAAGAAACTGATTTTTCAATAAAAAGCTGTCCTTTTGAAAGCAAGTAATAAAACCTTAAAAATTCATTTTCTCCGTTAAGTGATAAAATATCAAAATATTCATATTTTGTCATATCGTTTGCTTGATACAAACGAATTTCAAGAAAATTGCTTACAATTATCCATTTACATTTTTCACCTGATTTTGCAGCATACATAAACGCTTGTTCTACTGCGCTTCCTTTAAAATCTGCTCTGTTTTGAGGTTTGTCAAGTGCAGTTCTTGCATCTTTTATTTCTATAACTACTCGTACATCTTTATCTTCTTCTTTTCCGTCTTTTATTTTAAAAAAACCTAATGCTCCGTCAGCTTTCTTACTGTCAAACTCTGTTTTATTTTCAAAACGTAAATTCCAATAATTAGCATCATTATATTCATATCCAAGTACATCACCGAAAAATTGGGTTAAGAAAAAAGGTTTTAATTCTTCTTCTTTTGCTCCAATTACTTTTCCACTTATAATATTATCTTGCCAGTTTTCGATGATTTTAATTTTATATTCTTTATCATCAATCCGGTTAATACCAAAGTTCTTTATTTTATTTCTTATTTCTTTTACAGAAAATATTGTATGATGCTCTTGCATTTTTATCTGTCTTTGTTAAAAATTACTTTTTGCAAATATAGTGATGTTATTCGTATTTTGTTAATTTCGGTTGTGTGTAACGTGAATGTGTTTGAGTAGTTTTATTTTGTGGTGTGGTTTTGAGCAAAGCGAAAAACCACACCACAAAATAAAATTACTTCAAACACAATGATAAGGCTTTTATTTTTTCATTCGTTCATATATTGGTTTTAATTCCATTTCAATGATTTGCATAACAGTTTCAAATTTGATATCATCTGTTATTTTTGCTTTTCGTAAAAATGCTTTCCACTGAGTTATCCTGTTTTTGTCTTCATGAAAAGTATTTTCAAAAAGGCTATGGTTTCCTGAAATGATTGTTTTTCTTGTTTCAAATGTCAGATTGATTGCTTTTTCAAGTTTCTGTTTATCAATGTCATTATTTTTCAACAAAGTATAGATGTCATAAAAATCTTTCATTCTACTGTTTGCTTCTGAAAGTTGTATCATTGCTTCAAATTTTTCGGCAATTGCAGAATATATCGAATAGACATTTATTTCAGGTTCTTCCATTTCTAAAATGACAGGATATTTTACCAAAATTGGATTTGGATAAACTTTATCGCCAAATCCTATGTCAATCTGAATGTTTTGTTTTATTGTATCTAATTTTCCCGTTACTTTTACCCTTATTCCATTATAATTGCCTTGTTTTGTAATTTCAGAAGTTTCAATTTCTTCAAAGTCAAAAGTTACCGCATCGTCTTCATAATCAATTTTGCAAATATCTTTGAAAATTGCTTTTAAGTTTTCCGTTTCATTTCTTGTATTTGATGCAAGAAAATCAATATCCATAGTTGGACGACTTTTGTGTTCTTCAAACAGATAAAGCAATACCCCGCCCTTTAAGCAAAATGTATCTTTGTGTCTTGATTGCGAAAGCCTAAAAAGTAAACGTTCTTGAAAATATCGAATTACAATCAATTGAAAACTAAGATTTTCATTTTTTGAAATATTTAACAGTCTTGCTCGTATTGATTTAGCAGATTTTTTCATATCAGAACGTCTAAGTAATTTTTTAAAACTGTTTCTACTCTCAGTTGCTTTGCGTATTTAATAAGTTTGTCAATATTTTTATCTTGTCGTTTTAGATAATTTGATAAAATTTCATTTAAAATGTCTTTTCCTATTTTATTCCTAAATTTTACTACGTCACAAACTGATTTTTCAATATCATAAATTTCAATTTTTACGTCATCAATTTTCTTTTTTATAACTCCAACTTGTAAAATAGAACTATCCCAATAATAAAGCTGAATTGGTGGATAATCAGGTAATTTTATTTTTGATTTCTTTTCAATTGCAACATGATATTCATGAGGGATATATGTTGTTAATTCGTAATAATTCCACGCAGAATAAAGACAAATTATTCCGTTTGGAATTATCTTTTTTAGTTCAACAAATCCATTTGTTTGATATTCTACCAATTTATAAATACCATGTTGAACCTTTTCTACTTCGCCTTTTTCAACA
>JAFGUD010000238.1 GCA_016938685.1 Bacteroidales bacterium
ATATGTTAGTATATCTTCCATTTTGAGTGTTTTTTAATATATTTGCAAAGATAACAAAATCAACGTTATTTTAAACTACCGCCATAATAAAATATTTAGGTCAAGAATTTTTTTGAAAATTGTTCTTTTGTTGAGAGCGAAACTGCGAATAATTTTACAACATCTTCAATCAATTGGATTGTGTATTTATCAAAAATGCTAAATGAAGCAATTTCAATTACACCAAATACTTTGTTTTCAAATTTTAAAGGTGTTATATAAATGTTTTTGGGGTTTGCAGCACCAATTCCTGTTGTAACAGTCATATAATTATCCGGAATATCAGTTAAATTAATAGGTGCTTTTTCAAAAAAGCATGCGCCAACAAGACCTTCTCCCAGTTCAATTTGTTTGTTTGCATGTTTTTTTACGTTGTAAGCAACAGCTGCTTCCAGATTTAAAAAGGCGTTATTGTCCTCATCAAAATCTAAAATGAAAACATTACCTTGTATTGCATCTGTGTATTCAACCAGCCTTATTATCAAGTTTTCAGAAAGAGGTTTAATATCCTGACTTATCGTAATGATATCACTCATTCTGTTGATACCTTCGTTAATCCATTGTTGTTTACGTTCAAGGAAAAGTCGATCTTGTTCTTGTTTTCTAGCAGAAGATAAACTATCCCGCATTTCAATAAGCGAGTTGCCAAGCACATCTTTAGAACTAAGTCGCTCAAACTGGGCTTCAAAATTGGCTTTACCAATTTCTGCTGCAAATTCTGAATATCTTGCGATACCGTCAATCAAATCATCAAGGGAGCTTTTCATAGCTCCAATTTCATCTTTTCGTTTTATCGCAAGTTTTTCTACAATTTTACCCTGCGACATCTCATATAATTGTAACTGAATTTGATAGAGTGGGTCGGTAATTGTTCGGGCAAAAAGAGTTAAAATAATTATTGAGGAAATAATAAATATAATACCAATAATTGAAACAGTAGATATAAGTTGTTTTATTTGTTCTTGTAATGATGCTTCTTTTAATGCGACAATTTTATCTATATAATCTACGTAAACACCAGTTCCGATAACCCATCCAAGTGGCTCATAAAGCCTCACCCAGCTGATTTTAGGGATTCGTTCATTTGTTCCGGGTTTGTAGAAATTATAGGTAACCCTTCCTGCTCCTTGTCCGGCAACAATAGAATCATGAAAAGCTTCGTAAACATTTTGATCTGTGTTTTCAACATAAAAAACCCAGGATTTGCCTTCCAATTCTGGTTTAATGGCATGCATTACAACCGGATAAGGCGCCTCAAATTCATTTATCCAAATATAACCGTCTGCTCCAAAACGCAAAACACGTAAGTTCCCCAAAGTAACTTTCATCATGTTCAGAGCAAACATTCTTATTACATATTGACTTGTGTCTTGAATGACCATACCATATTTTTCTTCAATAGTCTGTGGTGTTGATAATTTGTATGTATTGTCAATCATTGAATAAGCAATATCTACAATATCTTCGAGATGTTCCAATATTTGGTCCGTAGCTTCTACGCGATAATCTTCAATGTTCTTTTTTATTTCGCGTTGAAACTGATAAATTGATAATATTGATACTGTTGCAATCGAAAAAAACAATATTATGCTTGTGAAAAATGGTAATTTTGTTCTTAAGTTCATTTACTGATAAAAAGTAAATATTTGGTTTCTAATAATTTAAGTGTCTTTTCATAAGACTATATTTTAATTTTCAAATTTAAAGATTTTTATGCAAAATGCAAATTTGATTTATAATTTATCAAAAGTTGGAATTTGTTCCAGAAATTTGCATGAGTTGTTCTCTATTTTACAACAAAAATGTTTTAGTCCATTTGTTAGAAGAAAATAATCTGCTTTAAGTTCAATAAAATAATTTATTGCCTGATTTAATGTATCATTTGAAATATCAATTTGCGGACGTTTACATTCCACTATCATTTTGGGTTTTAAATTATTGTTAAAAACTATTATGTCAGGTCTTTTGATTGTGTTGAATACTTTAATCTGTTTTTCAACTCCGAGCAGACTTTGAGGATATTTCAGAAAATCAACCAAATAGCGTAGAATATTTTGCCTAACCCATTCTTCGTCAGTGAGTATAATGTATTTTTTTCTGATAGGGTCAAAAATTAATTCGTCATTTTTCTCAAATTTAGTTTTGAATTCAAAATCAGGTAGATTTAACTTGAATTTTTGCATAAATATTTATTTGAAGAAGCAAAAATATTGCTTTTTTCTTAAAAATGAATTATTTGTTAATATTAGTTAGTTGATTTTTTAGCCACTACTTGTCCCGAACTTATTTCGGGAGATTTACAGATTATTAATTATAAGATTGATTATAAGATGATTATATTGTTTTCGAAAAAATATTTGTTGTTGTTATTTTGGATTATTTTTGAAAAACTCCCAAATGATTTCTGAAGCATTGATGTCTTTGCTACGTTTTCCTATAACACTTTTAGGGAGATACTGACTGCCTCCGGGCCAAGCGTGTCCGCCTCCGTTCACAACATATAGCTGAACCGGTTTTTGCCCATTTTTGTATTCATATAAAGTTATAGTTGTTTCATCGTCTTCAATGTCAGGCAAATCGGTTTTAACAGGAATTGTATCACATGAATTACTTTTTGCCCAAATTTTAGCTGTTTCTTCGGCAGAAATTATAAATCCTCCGCTTGTTGGATTAATCATTTCTCCTCCTTCGTAGGGAACTAGGGGGTCGTCTGTGCCAACAATTAGCATTGATGAAACTGAATTTAAGGGAACAGAATCTCTGAAATTTTCTGGTAACGTTGCAATAACAGAGGCTCCTCCGGCAAATAAATCAGGTAAAGCGCAAAGTAATGTTTGAGTCATAAAACCACCATTTGAAATTCCGGTTACATAAATCATATTTTTATCAATGTTGTAATGAATTGATAGTGTGTCTACTAATGCTTTTATGAAATTAACATCATCAATATTATTAAGCGAACTTTTAGAAGCATCTCTGGCATCAGCCCAAAAATTGTCATAAGCAGCAGGATATACAACGATAAAATTCTCTTTGTTAGAAATTTTGTTAAAATCGCTTTCATTCATCATATTACGCGGATTTCCTCCACCTCCGTGGAGAGCAATCAACAAAGGAATTTTTTGTTCTTTATTTTGACTATATCCAAAAGGTAAATGCAGAATATATTCACGTTGTAAGCCGTCAATTTTAATTTTTTTGTTGAAATTTCCGGCATATTCCGGATATTTTTGACAAGAAAATAACACAAAAGTGCCTATTATTAGAAGTAATGCTTTTTTCATTTTTTTTATTCTTTTGGATTAAGAAAAGATTTTTTATCGGTATTATGTCCTATTCACAAGTGTTTTCGCTGTATTCAAATGATTCTAGATTTGTAGCAAGTGGGTTTGTCAGATTTTGGTTAATCCAAATTTCGCCGTCAACTTTTTCCATTTGAACAATTCCTATTTCTTTTGCTATGTATATTTTATGAAATTGACTGTTATTTGCATGAGGATATTCAAATTTTTTGACCTCGTTGAAAGTAATAGAATCAACGGTAAAATTCTGAATTATAGTTACATCTTCGTTAATAAAACCTGAAAGATGACCTTCGGCAATAATATAAAAGTTATCTGATTTTTCAGCGTCATTATTTTCAATATAATAAGATTCGCTAAAAATACTTATTGTGTCTGTTTCATTAACCATTAAAATTCCCCATAAATCTTTGCAATTACAATCTGAGCCTGAATGATATAATGTTCTGTGGATTAGGTATTTATCCGAAATAACGAAGTCAATTGTGTTACTGTCTGGTTTTATAAAAGTAACAGTATCGTTTTTTTCTCCGGTAAACCATTCTAGTTCTTCTGTGTATTCAAAGCTTCTGCATTCTACCTTTTTAAAAAACAGTTTGTTACAAGAAAATGAAGTAATAAAAAAAAACACAATAAAAATATTTTTTGCTAATTGTTTGATTTCCATTGCTATAAATTTGTTTAATTTTTGATTTTTAAATTATCATTCAAATTTATAATTTTTTTGTCACAATTTTCGATTTCTCTCAATTTTTTTGATGATATGAAAATCAATAGTCTCTAATTCCGGTTTCAATATGCTCAAAATTCCAAATTTTGAATAATTCCTGGTTTGATGGAATTTCTATTGGCTCTAACTTAGTCATATTTATAAAATCTGATTTAGTAATTTCACTAAAGTTTTGACAATCAGATAATTCTTTGCAATAACTATAAGATTTTTCAATTAGTTTTAATGTTTCTGATTTGCATGTAAGTTTTCCTTCATCTGTTATTTTGTTTTTGAAATAACATAGTTTGTTTTCATCAATTTTTCGTATATAACCTTTTGATGTAATGTCATTTTCAGTTTCTTTTAATCCGGTTGCAATTAATTTTCGGTATCCGGCTGATTGAAAACGATTTTTGAAGAAAAATGAACAATAATTTATTCCAATTTCCAGATTTTGTTCTTTGGCAAAATTAATTATCTCAAGAGCAGCAATTTCCGATTCCAAAACAATTGGTCGTTCTGCTTGAATGTAAGTGTAGTTTCTTTTACTTAGTTGTGGTGCATTAAACTCTGTTAAGCGAAGTTGATGTAAGTTTAGATTTGTAACTCCTGCTTTAATAATTTCAGGAAGAAGTTTCATTAATTTTTCTTTTTCTTCTGGAATAGCCGGAATTTCAATTGATAGATTTTTGATTTTTCCTTTTGCGAATTTTATTTTGTCAAGATTATATCCGGTTGCGCCAATATCAAAACGAACTTCATTTAAGTTGGTTTCTGCAAGTTTATTAAACACATCGTTATTTGCTAAAATTCCGTTTGTGTAAATCCATGTGTAAATATCAGTTGATGCCTGTTTTCGTATTTCGGATAAATATTCAATTACACGTTCAGGAAAAAGAAGTGGTTCGCCTCCACTAAAACTTACTCCTTTGAATTTAAAGTAATTTACATATTCTGCGTAAGATTTTGCAGTTGGAAAAGTTAAGCCTTGTGAAGTTGGAATTTCATCGTTTTTTTGTTCAGTTGGGCAGTAAAAACATTTTCCATTACATTTTCCGGTTATAAATAAGCAACTCCAAGTTCCCTCGCCGCATATTTTACAGCCCTCAGAAATATGATTATAATATGGTTTCGTTCCTTTAAAAAGAACAGAATTTCCAATTTCTGTGAGTAATTTATTTCTGATTTCTTGAAATTCACCAGCAGAGTATGGATTTAACCATTTTAAATTTGAATAACCTGAAAAAGTAATTTTGTTTTTATTAACAAGCTCATTGAGGTAGCTAAAATAAGCATTCATAAAATAATTGTAAAAAGTGAAAAAAACAGCTGATTTTATGAGTTGTTGGAAGTAGGTCGAAAAATACAACTCAAGCCTATTTTGGTAAGATAATTAGAGCTCTGAAAAAATATACAGAAATATCAAGCGGATTTCATTTAACGTAAATCCGTTATTTTCAGGTGATATTAAAGTGATTCTTTTCATATTAATTACAACAAAGATACTTTATTTTTTACAATAATTATGGAATTATTTCATTGTGTGTTTTTCACTGATAAAACCGTTTAGTAATTGTGAGTAATAAGCAAAAATAATAATGCTTAAAAGTTTATAGACAGATTACTCTGTTTGTCACTTCGACGAAAGGAGGAGTCTATACAGAAAATGGCTTTCTATGAGTAGGAGATTCAATGTCGTTTAGATAGTAGATTTAATATATTGCCCGCTGGGACAAAGGCTTGGGTATATTTTTATTTTTTACAATTATTAAGCCCAGCTGGAGCATTTTTTTTATTAACTAAACGACATTGAAAAATAAATAGCAGTTTTAGTTTTGATTTTCAAGGTTTTGCAGACGTGTTTCAAAATCATTCAGTTTTTGTTTTAAATCTGCGTTTTCTTTTTGAAGATTATCAATTGTAGTTTGTTGAGCTTTAACAGTTTCAATTATTAAAGGAACAAAACCTGTATAATTTATTGCTTTTGTATCGTTGAAATTTGTCACTAAATCAGGGAAAAATTTCTCTACTTCCGAAGCTTGAAAACCAAAGTAATTTGTACCGTTTTTATTTTCTGAAAATCCATTCAACAAAAGAATATTTGAAAAATCAACAATTTGGCTTGCTTTTGAAGGGTTTGCTCCCGTTGCATAAACTCCTGTTTCGTTTACAATATCTCCATTTTTTCTAATAACAAGGGCATTGTTTCTGGTACCTGAAGAAGTACCGTTTCCAACTACAAAAATCGGCTCAGTCGCAATCCAAGTTAATTGGTCGCCACTGATTGTATTATATCGACCTATAACTAATGAGGCATAAGCTTGTGCTGTTGTTCCAAGTCCAAATGCAACAGAATAATTTCCTCGCGCAATTGTTGTATTTCCACCTGCTAAACTACCTGCTCCATTTGCATCTGTTTTTGATGATTGACCAAAAACAATTGAGTTTGCACCATTGTTGTCGTTTCCAATTCCAATTGTTAATGAATTTTGTGAAAAGCCATCATTTCCGCTTCCTCCTACAATTGAATTATCACCGTCAATTCCTGCAGTTGCATTATTATTTGTGCCGCAAACAAAAGCATTTAACCCGACAGCAATATTTGTAGCTCCAACAGCTAAACTTGCAACTCCCGAAGCTGAATTGTTATATCCAAAAGCAGTTGAATAAACTCCAACTGATGTGTTTAATCTGCCGGCGGCAAAAGAGTAATCTCCTGATGCGGTTGTATTTAACCCAAAAGCAGAAGAATAATCTCCAACACTTGCGTCATCCCATTGTGTACCGGATACCGTTCCTGCTCTGAATGCGCTTTTTGATGGATAAAACGACATTCTTGTTCCGGCTCCCAAATTAGCTACTGTTCCTATTGCATTGTATGTTCCTGTAAATAGAACTCCTTGATTTGCTGATGTTGCAACTTGAAAAAAGGCAGTTGGTGTTGCTGTTCCGATGCCAACATTTTTCCCGCCGTTGTAATAAACATAAGTCGCATCTTCGGTCCAAGCTGAACTTGCAGCAATATCCTGATTTGACCAATCTGTTCCGTCCCAGATAAGTGCTTGTCCTACTGTTTGTCCTGAAATGCTTAAATCAGTTATGTCTGAGGTTGTTAGTGAATTATTTATCCAATTTGTTCCATTGTATTTTAGAACTTGTCCATTCGCAGGAGCGGTTGTTGTTACATTGCTTAATTGAGTTATTTGCATTGATGTATTAGCCCAATTTGTTCCGTTATAAAGTAGAACTTGATTTGTAGAAGTTCCGGCTAAAGTAACATCTGATAATTCATTTAAAGCATTAGCTCCTGCTGCTGAAACTGTTGTATTTACCCAGTTTGTTCCGTTCCATGATAAAACTTCGTCGGTTGTTAAAGTTGCGATATTTACATCTAGTAATTCGGTAAGATTAAAAGGAACTTTTCCTGTTTGTCTTTCAATGTCAATTGCTTTTTCTGCGCTAAAAGAGTAGGGTACAGACTGAAAAAGGACAACTCCCATATCAATTAATCCGTTTCCGTAACCTGAATTTCCAAAATCTACTCTAAGTTTAAGAAAATAGTTGCCTGAAGAAAAATCATTCCAATTTATGTTAGAAAAAGTTGTTTCGCTTCCTGCAAAAGTGTTTTGGCCATCACCAATATTTATGCTGAAAAGCCCAAAATTATTTGTTGTTGGGAAATGTAATTCCTGCCAAACTACATTACAGCCGGTTTCATTATCATCACAATCTGCACCACTTAAAATGGAAACTTCTACAACAATTTCTTCGTTTGCAATTGGAGAACCGTCATCGTTTCTGGCAACAGCTTGATAATTAAAAGTTTCCGGGTAAGTTTGTGCAAATATTGATTGCGAAATTATTATGAAAATAATCAGAAGTTTATATATCTTGTTCATTATTTTATGTTTTATGATTAGAATCTGATAATTGTTGATTGTTGTGTAACTGTTTGATTTATAGTTGTGTGTATTATGTATTCGCCGATTGATTCATTAGAAAAGTCAATAGAAATTTTTGTGTAATTTGATAATTCAAATTTATTTATCGGAGGAAATATTTCTTTACCTGTAATGTCAAAAACTTTAACATCAATATCGTTAATTTCAAATTCAGAAGTTAAAATCAGATTGGCAAAATTATTAGTTGGATTTGGATAAATGCTTAATTCGCAGTTAATTTCTACTTCTTTAGGTGTTTCAACAGCTTTTGAAAAATTAGGTTGTTGAAATCCGGAAGTTAAAATTTGACTGCTATTTACTAATGGTGTAATTATTTGTCCTACAGAATAATCCATTGTAATATTTTCATTATAAAAACCACCAGCAGAAGAAAAAGTATATCTGGAAATATTTTGAGCATTCATAGTAAAAGATGAAAAAATCAAAAGAAATAATATGTTGATAAAAATACGCATTTTAGAATACTTTTTTAGTGAATAATATTTCAACTCTGTTGTTTTTTTCTCTTCCTTCGGGTGTTGTGTTATCTCCAATTGGATCAACAGAACCCATTCCTTCAAATAAAATCTGACTTGATTTTATACCGGGTTTTGACAATAAATAATCTGCTATTGCTTGTGCTCTTGAATCTGAAAGTTGTTTATTTACAGATTCTGAAAATTGATTATCGGTATAAACTAATATTTTGATTTTTAAATCTTCGTCTTGTCGGAGTTTTTGAGCATATTTATCCAGTTCGCTAAAACTTGATGAAAATATTTTATTACTCATTAATCCAAATGTAATATTCTGAGTAGCAATTCGTTGCAGCCATCTATCCTGATTATCATTTACATTTTGAGTAATGTTGCCATTTCCAATCATACCTGCTAAACTATCAATTTGTTTTTGAAGTCTCTCGTCGTTAGCAATTCTATCCTGACGTTCTTTTTTTATTTGTTCATCAAGCATCGCAACTTTGTTTGTAATATTGTCATCTACCACTACATTAGATGACTCACTTGGTAAGAAAACAGTTGCATATTTGTTGTGATTTTTTGCCGGTTTTATCAAAAAACCGAGTGTAAGTTCATGTGTTCCTAAGGAAGCTTTTGAAATTCCGCCAATTCCAAATTCATAAGAATAACTAATTGCTAAATTATTACCGGACAATGCTCCAACAGAAATTAAAACACTTTGATCAGCGCTATAACCAAGATTTGTCCATACTCTTTCTTTGTATTTAACCATAACACTTCCGCCGTAGTTTACAGGTGATTTTTCGGTTGATCTAACAATAGCAATTGGCTCAATACCAAAATCATTAACATTAAATTGATAAGAAGCAAAACCGAAATAATGTCTTTTGAGTCCAAAATTATCTCCTAAATCATTAAATTTAAAGCTCATTCCGATAGTTTGAGGTAAATTTACTCCAACTCTAAGACTATTGTATGAAAATCCAAGGCTAACTCCAATATCAAAAGCGTTAATTGTAAGCGCGTCAGTATTTAGAAGCATTGGATCAATTTGAGTTCCAAATGATTCTATTGTGCTTATATTTAGTTGATTTCTGTAAAACATTGGTGATAATCCAACACTCAATGCCATTTCATCACTAAAAAAAAGATGATATGAGTATGTGGCGATAAGAAATGTTTGACCATAATTTCCGGTTTTGTCGGTTAAGGCAGTAAATCCAAATCCCATTACATCTGAAATTGCGCCGTTTATATTAAGAAATCCAACTTTTGGAGCACCTTCAATCCCAACCCAATTTTGTCGATAAGTAAGAAAGCTTTCAATATTGCCATTGTATCCTGAAAAAGCAGGAATAAATGACGCTTTATTTACGTAAAATTGATTATTTATTGGTATTTGTTGAGAATAAAGCGATATTCCGAAAAAAATCGTAAAAATTCCTGTTATAATTTTTTTAATCATTGTAAAATTGTTTGATTTTCAACTATTTGTTCGCAAAAATACGAACTTTTTTATCTAATAAGATCTATAAAACCGGTTGCAGTTTTTCGATTTTCGTTAGTTATAACA
Source organism: Bacteroidales bacterium (assembly GCA_016938685.1). Classification (GTDB taxonomy): domain Bacteria; phylum Bacteroidota; class Bacteroidia; order Bacteroidales; family JAFGUD01; genus JAFGUD01. Next base: position 10,047 of record JAFGUD010000238.1, read on the forward strand.
TAATAATAAGTTCCTGCATCAAGTTCTCTTCCATTGTTATCGCGACCTTCAAATCCGCCGAAATTTGTATAATTATTGTTTAAATATACCATTTGTCCCCATTTGTTGTATATCACAACTCTACAATCGCCTATAAAGCCGGAAAGTCCTTCTATAAATAAAATATCATTCGCTCCGTCCTGAACTCCGGGTGTAAGAATATTGTTTTTAACAATTATTTTCAAAGTATCCTCAGGATTTTCCGAAGAACTGGAACCTAAGTTTATTACAATTGATTCGGTAGATGTACAACCGTTTGTATTTGTTGCAATAACAGAATAATTACCCGATTCAAGATAATAAACGACAGTATCTGTTTCGTCTGTTGTGTCTGCATTGAAGAGCCATTCGTAAGTAAGAGACGTTTCAGTAGTTTGAATAGAAATTGACTGCAAAAAACTATCATCAATAAGCGAAATGATAGGAGTTGCATTAACAGTTATTGAAGACGAAGTTGAGTTTGAATTTCCAGATGCATCTGTTACTGTTAGAGCAATATTATAAGTTCCGGTTGTTTCGTAAATATGATACGGTTCGTTAGCCCAAGTGTCATATCCGTCGCCAAAATCCCAATAGCTTAAAACATAACTCCCGGTTGAAGTATTAGAAAAGAAAATTGTATCTCCAATACAGTAAGCTCCTGATTCAGTGCTTGTTGAAAAACTTGCTGTTACTTGTGAAAAACCTACAAAAGGAATTATTAACAATATTATAACTAAAAGCTTTTTGTGCATATTCTATAATGTGTTTTTGTAAATCAATATTTTGTACATAATAGCAATAAAAGTGCCAATTTCTGTTTACAATTATTTTTGATGAAATAATGTCTAAAAGGTTGAAAACAAAATAATTACTGTTTTTATTGTTGAAAAAGAATTTTTAAATAAATAAATAAAAAAAATAGATATCCTTTTGTAAATAACGTAATTATTTTAGTTTTTTTGTGTTTTTTCAAAAAAAAAGTTCAATTTTAGTATATTTGTGAATTAAAATTGTTTTTTTTGAGTCAATTAATTTTCAATATAATTTTTAATGAATAACGGATTTTTTAATTTTTTTAATCAGATTTTTATAAAAAAACAAGGCGACGGTCCTTATATCCAATTTGGAAAATATTCGGACAGAAACAAGACTGTTGAACAATTACAATATTGGAAGAATTCATTTATTTTATTTAATGAAAAAAAATATTTTATTGCCTTAGAAAATTTTTTCAAATATGTCAAAGACCCTGAAATTGAGAATTTAAGTTATGAACTTAAGGATGAAAAAATACATTTTAAGTTTTTTCAGGGGTCAAAGCAGGTTTTTGGCGTTGCCGATTCAAAGAAAATTTATGCTTATTCCGAGATTGTAAAGTTTGATAATCTAACCGATGATTTTTTGAAGTTTGTACTGGAGTCTAATCATAATTTGAAGTTTTCTAAATTTTCGATTGATTCAAAATCTAATGTTTTGAAGTTGGAATTAAATCTAATCACAAATTTTAGTAATCCTATAACACTTTATTCTGCATTGAGAGAAATAGGAATTAAAGCAGATGAATATGATGATAAGCTTATTTTTAAATTTCCTGGTTTAGAGTCAATAAATATTGGACATATTAAGCCTTTGTCGGACTATGATATTAAAATAAAAATACAATATCTGAGAAATTGGGTTGAAGAATCTTTGAAAATAATTGAAAAATATGATTCTGTTAAGTTTGTTGGAGCCCGATCTTTTATAATATTAGCTTTAATATACAGAATTTATTTTTTGCTTTCACCCGAAGGTGAACTTTTGCAAGAAATAAATCGTATGCACGATATTTTTTACGCAGATAATAATAAGACTGATTTTGAGCGGAATGTGTTGATTATTAGGAAATTGGAGTTGCTGTTGACATGGAGTGATGAACGAATTCAAAATTCTTTGTATTTTGTATATTCAACATTTCCTGTTGCTCCACCTGTTGAACCGGAAGTTATTATTAAGTTTGCTCAGAGTGAAATAAATAAAATTCATTGGTATTTTGATAATGAACATAAAGATATTGCAATAGCTATTGCAGAATATATAATTGGTTATGCCAGCTATAATTTTGGAGCCTTACCTATTATAAGTGATATTTTTGCTGTTTTTTGGGAAATTCTTCATCATAAATTTTTTATTGATTTAAAATTTTCGAATATTCCATACGAAAAAAATAATATTAATTATTTGTTGTTAAATCAGATTTTTAATAAGATTAATACTCTTGGGCAGAAGAATTATCCAAACCTTAATTTTAACATAAAACATCTAAATTTAGCAAATAATAATGAGTTTTTAATGAGTTATATTTATGAATTTGTAAATTGTGATTTTTCAACCGAAATAGAAGAACAAAAATGATAAAAAACAAAGATATTTTTTTTATTACAAGTGCTTGGAATACGGGTACCGGTTTTATTGTTAAAGATTACAACTTTATAATTACTACTATTCAGGTAGTTGGTTTTTCTAAAAAAGTTGTAATTAGAAACAATAAAATTGGAAAACACTTAGTGAAAGTTATTTTTATTGATTATTCTAATGGGTTGGTTTTCATAGAGTTACCTGAAAGCATTAAGTCAAATTTTAATATCATTAATTTTGAACTTGCAGTAGTTGAGCAACCTGTTAAAATTTTCAGAACGAATTATAAAAATGAAATAGTTGCACATACGGCAGAGATCACTAATAATTCGTATCAGTATAATAATTTTAACCACTTGTTGATAAAATATAAAGATCATTTGAAAATTTCCGGAGGTGTAATTGTTAACAATAGGAATGAAATTGTGGGAATTTCAAAATTTTTGGAAAATGAAAATTTGTTTTTAGGATTGCCTGCTAAATATATTTTGAAATCAATGGAAGAATTTTCAATGGTTCAAGATATTTCTGTAAGATGCCCAAATTGTCAAAATATAGTTAAAAAGTCGTTAATTGAAGATAATTTTTGTCCAAGCTGCACTGCTGAAATTAAAGACGAATTGTTAGAGGATTTTATTCCCCAACTTACATTGGTAGAGTCAAATATTGAAAGAGCACTAAAAAAATTAGGTTACAAAATTGAATTAGCTCGATTAGGAAGGAGTTTTTGGGAAATAAATGAAGGTTCTGCTACAATTTTCATTAGATATGAACAAAAACATAAATTTATTGTCGCTTTTTCAAATGTAATTAGTTTGAATGGTCATAATAAAAATGAAGTCAATAAGTTTCTTCTTGTTGAAAATTCAAAAATAGGCGACTTGTCTTTTTCAATAAATGATAACAAGGTTTATCTTTCTGCTCCTTATATTTTTGATGATGATTTCTGCGAAGAATATGCGGAAACTATTTTTAAAGATTTATTTAAAAAAGCAGATTTTTATGATGACATAATTGAAAATATACAAAATAAAACTATTAGTAATTAACAATTTACAGTAATAATTCACAACTATCAATAAAAAAATTAATATCAACAAGATAAATTTTAATAAATGAATTTTGAATGGATAATAAAGAAACAGGCTGATTTGGAGAAAATAAGAGCATTGTCAGGAGAATTGAATAACTTAGACTTTACATTAACTAATTTATTGATTCAGAGAGGTGTTGATTCTTTCGTAAAGGCGAAAGATTTTTTCAGAGTATCATTTGAAGATCTTCACGACCCTTTTTTAATGAAAAATATGCAAATTGCTGTTGAAAGATTAGAAAAAGCATTAGACAATAATGAAAAAATTCTTGTTTACGGAGATTACGATGTTGATGGAACTACTTCTGTTGCATTGGTTTACAAATATTTAAGCAATTTTACAGAAAATATAAGTTTTTACGTTCCCGATAGATATTCGGAAGGTTATGGAATTTCTTTTAAAGGAATTGATTTTGCAAAAGATAATGATTTTTCGCTTGTAATTGCGCTTGATTGCGGAATAAAAGCAGTTGATAAAATAAAATATGCAAATGAAAGAAATGTTGACTTTATAATTTGCGATCATCATACTCCGGGAGAAGTAGTTCCTGATGCTATTGCGGTTTTAAATCCCAAACAAATTGATTGTGAATACCCTTACAAAGAATTGTCGGGCTGTGGAGTTGGTTTTAAATTTTTGCAGGCTTTTACTAAATATAAAAAATCTGATAGTGAAAAATTGAATGAATTACTTGATTTAGTGGCTGTTAGCATAGCTTCTGATATTGTGCCGATAACCGGAGAGAATAGAATATTGGAAACTTATGGCTTGAAACAATTTAACAATACAAATAATGCCGGATTTAAAGCTTTAAAGACGATATCTGGTATGAATGATCAAGATTTTACGGTTTCTGATTTGGTTTTTAAAATAGGACCACGAATTAACGCCGCAGGAAGAATGGATCATGCTAATTTTGCAGTAAATTTACTTGTTGAAGATGATGACAATAATGCGCAAGAGCTTGCTAATCAGCTTAATACTTTTAATGAAAACAGAAAAACAGACCAGGATAATATTACAGTAGATGTTCTGAAAATTTTTGAAGACAAACCTGAACTTTTAAATAAAAAATCGACTGTTGTTTATGATGAACAATGGAACAAAGGAATTGTAGGAATTGTAGCATCAAAAATCATTGAAAAGTATTATAAACCGACTATTGTTCTTACTAAATCGCATGGAAAATGGACTGGTTCTGCTCGTAGTGTTGAAAATTTCGATTTGTATTCTGCTATTGATTCTTGTAGTCATTTGTTACATAGTTTTGGTGGTCATAAATTTGCAGCTGGATTAACTGTTGAGGACGAAAATTTGAATGAATTTATTGAATGTTTTGAAAAATCCGTTAAACAAACAATTAGTGAAGATAGTTTAACTCCAAAGTTAGTTATTTCAGATACAATAAATTTGAGCCGGGTTGATGCTCAGTTCTATAAAATTCTCAAACAATTTGCTCCGTTTGGCCCTGAAAATATGAAACCTGTTTTTCTGGCTTTCGATGTTGTTGACACAGGTGCTTCGCGTCAAATAGGCAAGGATTTTTCTCATTTAAAACTTGAAATTAAAGATAAAACCGGAGCTATTATTTCGGGTGTTGCTTTTGGAATGGGGCATTTGTACGATGAAATAAAAAACAAACAACCATTTGATATTTGTTTTACAATAAATGAAAATGTTTTTAATAATAGAGTTTCTTTACAGCTTGATATTAAGGATATTAGATTGCGTAGTTAACTTTATTTCAGAAAGAAAATCTTAGTTTTATTAAATTATTCGTGTTAATTTTTATTTTTGCACTATAGTTATTTTTAAAGCCATGAACAAAATTATCTTAACATATACTTTCCTGATTTTGGGACTAAGTTTTGCTTTTTCTCAGGAATTCGCTTATCAAGCAGAGTTGCCAAAGGTTGATTCTTCAGGATATTATCATATTTTTTTATCGCCTGATGTTACTTCAAAGTTGAACTACAAGTTTTCTGATATTCGTATTTTTGATAATAAGAAAGTTGAAGTTCCATTCATTAGATTAACTGAAGATGAAATATACAAAACTGCAAAAAACAAAGAAATTAAACTTTTGCAGAATGAACATAAAATGGTAAAAAAATATACTTATTTGCTTGTTCATAATTCAGAATTATTGGATATTAATAATCTCGTTTTGATAGTTAAAAATCCCTTAAATGCAGAAGCCTGGATGAATATTAGCGGTAGCAACGACCTGAAAAATTGGAATATTTTAAAAAACAATACTCGCTACATGCCCGAATTTAGTGATTCTGTGACTGCTGAAATTCGTATTACCGATCTTCCGGAAAGTAAATTTGAATATTACAGAATTTTTATATTCGATTATAATAAAACAATTTTTAACGTAAATAAAGTCTTAAATTTTGAAATCCAGAATAAAACTATAGAGTATGTAGAGGTATCAAAACCTGATTTTGAACAAGATGACACAACCGAAGCTAATCAAACTATTCTGAAAATCAGTTTTGATAATCCACAATACATCGATAAAATAAAATTTTATATAAAAAGTCCGAAATATTATTTAAGAACTGCTGAAATAGTAAAAAAAGATTCTGCTACCGGAAAAAGAATCAGATTGCAACTTTATGATCAAAATCAACAGGATTTTTATCTTTGTTCTGATAGTACAAACGAATTGCTTTTATCCCGTTATTTTGCAAAAAATTTATATCTTCTTGTTAATAATAATGATGATAAACCTCTTCAATTTGGCGATATCGAAGTTTTTCAGCGTGAGGAATTTTTAGTTGCATATCTGGAACCGGGCAAAGAATACACAATACTTTTTGGCAACCAAAATGTGCCACCACCAATTTACGATTTAAAATTCTTCAAATATAAAATCCCTTCTGTTTGCCCTGAAATTCCGATTGAAAATATTACTCTTATTACGGATCTCGATAAAAATCAAATGGTTGTAAAAGTAAAACCAATATATCTTTGGTTGGCTTTTGGTGTGGTAATTCTTATTTTGGCAGCTATTTCTGTTCGAATGTTTATTACTTCCAAAAAATCTGACGACGAAGGAATAGAATTGTAATTACATCAATTCTTTTCTTGCTTGTTGTAAATTATTATTTAGGCTCTGGTTTAAGATAACGATGTTTTTTATTATCTTTGTAAAATCATATAAAACAGGTATAAATGGAAGATATTATC
>JAFGUD010000239.1 GCA_016938685.1 Bacteroidales bacterium
GATAATATCTTCCATTTATACCTGTTTTATATGATTTTACAAAGATAATAAAAAACATCGTTATCTTAAACCAGAGCCATTTTTTTATAGGCAAAGAAACACTAACACCTCCTCTGATGTCTCCAACTTTGTAACCCTGAAAACCGTGACATTTCAGGCATGATTCTTTAGTAATCATTGGCTGCATTAGTCTAAAATATTCTTCTCCGTTCATTTCTGAATAACCCAAAACCTCTGTATCTCCATTTTCAAATTTATCAAGAGCCAATATTTCCCAATCATCAGGCTTATTTTCTTCTCTTATAATTATTTTACTAGTTATATGTCCTTCCATTCCATAATATTCTTTAGAATATTCATTCATTTGTCTGATAATATACGCAGGATTCATTAGTGTAAGTTGAACTCCTGATGGAGTTACAATATCTCTTTCGGGAATATGAGCAAGACCGGGATTGGGTTGAGTATTACTATCAACAGGGACATAAATACCGCCATGTAATGAAGCCCAATGCCTTATTGCTTGATCTTTGTTGATACTTGCACGTGCTTCGTTAACAACAAGCTCATTTGTGTCTTTTTTAATGCCATTAAATTCATAAATATTTAAAGAAACAATCAAAGCTGTCCAGAAAAACAACACTGAAATATAATATTTTATTCGTCTTCTAATCATTTTATATAGGGTTCAGATGTTTTTCCAGAATATTATTTAATTCTTCTTTTTTAATTGGTTTTGTTATTACATCATCACATCCATAAAACATAGCTTTTTGTTTGTCTTCTGTTGTAACATAAGCTGTTTGTGCAATAATTGGTATGTACGGGCTAAATAGTTTTATTTGTTTTGTAGCATCAAATCCACTTAAAATCGGCATTTTAAGGTCCATTAATATTAAATCAATCGATTTATCTTTTTGACAAATTTCAACTGCTTCTATACCATTTGAAGCATGAATAATATTACATTCAAATTTAAAATTTGCCTCTAATAAGGTTTCTAAGTATAGAAAATTTATTTCTTCATCTTCTACAACTAAAATATTTACCGTTTTTTGTTTTGAATTTTTATTGAGATGATTCAAGGAAGTATCATTAAGCAAATAAACCGGTTTGTATGGAAGTTTGACAGTGAACACAGAACCTTTATCTTTTTCTGATATTAAATAAATTTCACCTCCTAGTAATTCTGTGTTTGCTTTTGCTATTGCCAGACCTAATCCTAAACCTCCAAATTTTCTTGAAATTCCCTCGTCTTCTTGTGAAAAAGCTTCAAAAACTTTTGTCTGATTTTCTTTTTTTATGCCAATACCGGTGTCTTTAACATAGATTTCAATAAAATTATTTTTAAGAAAATACCCGATTTCAATTGTTCCAACATTAGTATATTTAATTGCATTATCAACAAGATTGTTCAAAATTCGGTTTAACCTAAAATCATCACTAAATATTGTTGCTTCTTTGTCTCGTAACCCTTTTTTTAGTGTTAAGTTAATATTGTTTTCTTTTGCTCGTGGACCAAATTCATTTAACGTTTCAACGAACAAGTCATTAAGACAAACTTCTAATTCTATTGTTTTTGCTTGTTTTGTTGTTAATTTTGAGATTTCTAAAATATCATCAATCACTTTAACTAGTTGACTGCTACTGCTTTGCACTATATTAAAATATGATGTTCTTTTTTCATTAGTCAGATTAGACTCTGTCAGTAATTCTGAAAAACCGAGTATGCCATTGAGTGGAGTTCTTATTTCGTGGGAAAGATTGTTCAAAAATTCTGTTTTTAAGCGGTCGCTATTTTCTGCTTTTTCTTTGGCAATAATTAATTCTTGATTTTGTTCAATCAATTTGTTTTTTGCAATTATTCTTTCTGAAACATCGTGAAAAATTGCTACTATTTCTCCGGTAGATAATTTATAAACTGAGTTTTCTCGCCAACCCTCCCGAATATCATCTTTATAATAAAACGGCTCAATATGAACTTCATTTCCGGTTTTGTAAACTTCTTGAAGTGTTTTAAACAAAGGTGTTTTATCCATTTTAGGAAAAACGTGCAATAATTTTTTCCCAATCACATTTTCTTTTTTGGTATTTGTTATTCTTTCTGCTGCTTCATTGAAATCAATAAACTTAAAATCTTTTCCCTCATCTAAAGGTTTATAAACAGCAACGCCGCTGCTCATGTTTTGAAATAGCTTACTAAAACGAGTTTCGGTTTCAATAAGTCTTTTTTCGTTTTTTTCTGCAATTTCTTTTGCTGCTATAAGTTTTCTTTCGTATTCTTTAATTTTGGTTATTTCTCTGGTAACAGATAAAATATGAGGTTGGTCGTTTAGTTTTATGATTTTTGCCGACATCAGGGCAGTAATTAGAGTTCCGTCTTTAGCTTTAAATACTGATTCTAAGTTTTCTATAACTCCGTCTTTTTTAAGAGCATCTACTAATTTCACACGGTCTTCGGGTATTATCCAAATATTAATATCTGATGATAACTTGCCTATTACTTCTTCTTTTGTATAACCTGTTAACTTAGTGAAACCTTCGCTGATTTCAACATATTCTCCGTCTAATTTATTTATGTTAACAGCATCAGGACTGGTATGAAAAGCTGCTTTATATTTTATTCTGCTAGCTTCGGCTTTTTCTTTTGCTAAAAGAAGTTCTTCGTTTGTTTGCTTTAGTTCTTCATTTAGTGATTGATATTCTTTTTTTTGTTTTTTTGCAAGATTTTCAATGTCTTTTAAAACAGATATATCTCTCATAATATCAATATACTTTACAATTTCTCCTTTCTCATCAAAAACAGGTGATGACTTCAAGGAAAACCATTTCCCAAAAATCTCTCCGTAATGTTCAACTATTTCTGTTTCTTTAGTCAAAACACTCTTACAAATAGGACAAAATTCCTTAGGAGACGAAACATTGTGGATCACATTAAAACACTTTTTGCCGACAACTTCTCTTTTTGTCTTTTTTAATAATTCTAATCCTTTTATATTTATATCTTCTATTATAAAATCTTTGTTAATTATTATTAATATATCATCAATAGAATTTATAGTCTGCTCCCACTTATTTTTTATTTTAGGGTTCGCATCATCAACTATATTTAGTAATTTAGGACTAAATTCTTCTTTTTTAGATACAATTTCTTTATTATTCTTTTTCTCAAGGGGAATTATATTAGCTTCTTTTTTATTCGATAATTTTTCAGTTTCTTCAGAAATTAAACCGGTTTTTTCATTTATTTTAGAAGCAGAAATGAATTGATCGATAATCTTAAAAAAAGCATTATCAGCTAGTTGTGTTGAAATAACACCAACAGCACCAAGTTTTTTGGCTTCGCTAATATCAATATCGTCAATTTCATTTGTGCAAATAAGAACAGGAATCTGCTTTAAAGATTTATCTTTTTTTAAAGACTTGAGAACGTCAAAAGAATTGGAATTTATAGGATTAAACCCCAAAAGTATTATATCTGTTTGTATAGTAGCAAGAGTGGCAATAGCATTTACGCCACTATCAACAGGACATGTATAATAACCTTCTTTTTTTAGAAAGTTGTTGATGAAATTTCTTCTTTCAAAACTTTCCTCAATTATTAGCACCGATCCTTTTATTTGCATTATATTGATAATAAAATAGTTATTAGATTCTAAGCACTATGAAATATCGTTAAATATAAATTAAAAAAGATAGAATTCAAAAATATTTTTTATTAAACATCAATATTTTAAATGATTTTAAAAAAGTTCGGAAAAAAATGATTATTCAATTTTCGGGAAAAATATTCCAAAGTAATGTGCTATTTCTTTTTCTTTATTTTTACGTAAAGCCCTGTATGGCTCAGATTTTAAGAGAATCGTTTTTTGAATTAAGGGACTGAAAATTTTTGAGAAAAATTTATTAACCGGTTTTATATGTTTTTTTACTCCGAAAAAATAAGATTCAATACTGTCTTTTCTAAAATGTAAAATATCTTCAAGTTCTTGACCATCTTCATAATACGCACAATGAAAGTTTTGTTTTGCAAATGCAAGTCCCGGAAAATCCACTTTACCAAGTCCAAAAATATTGAAAGAAATACTTAGAAATTTTTTATAGGATATTCTGCAATTTTCGCCACCGCCTAGATTAAAAATTTTTCCATTTAATTTTTCAATGTTAAAAGCAGCCTTCATAAGTGCTCGTCCGGTATCTTCCGGTGTGCATATTTCAATAGGAGTATTAAGTGGCATGTGAAACATAATTTTACTAATTCGGTGATTTCCAATGCCAAAAATAGCAGTAAGTCTAAATATTGTCCATTTTAAACCGCTATTTTGAACTAATTTTTCGGCTTTTATTTTAGTTTTTGCGTATTCGTCGCGCGGAGAAGGTTTTAATTCATCTGTTGTTTTAATATTAGGAGTGTTAATTCGGTCGCCATAAACCGAAATAGAAGAACTGTAAATAAGCATTGCCTTTGGAGAATGCTTTTTCAATGCTTCGATTATATTTTTAGTGCCTTCTACATTGACTTTTTCTGCTAATTCAGGTTTTTCGTCAGCCAGTGGCGGAATGATAGCAGCAAGATGAATTACAATGTCTTTGTTTTTGCAAACTTCTTCCACTTCGGAATAATTAGAAATATTTCCGTAAACAATTTCTACTTTATTTTTGAAAATTCTTAAGCATTTTTTGACTTTCGGAGAATATAAATCAAAAACCGTTATTGATGTTTTTTTATCAGATTCAAGAAAATGTTTGATTGTCTCAAAACCAACAGTACCTGATGCGCCGGTTATTAATATGTTCATAATTTATGATTAATGGTTAATGATTAATAAATAATTAGAATAATGTGTTTTTATTCTCAAATTCTATTATTATATTATTCTTTCACAACTCTTAATTCTTAATTCTTATCTCTTAGTTCTCTCCTCTTTTTAAAATTTATTTTTGAGGTTTTGCAGAGTTTTGAATGGACCGTCAACGATAAAAATATTTATTAGCCAAGCCGGAAAAATACCCTTTGGGTCAGAGTAAAATTGATACGTAACATTTGCTTGTCCGTTGTCGGAAGTAAGTAGCCAAAAACCGTAAGCCTCTTCAATCCTCACATAGCCTTTTTGTTCGTTGTAACTTTTTGGCGTGGATTGTAACTCAATTTTAATTTTATCTTCGGTGTTAATTACAACTTTATTGTTGAGAACGACGTCTCTGTTTTTGAAACCGACAGGTAATTTTATTTGATAATAAATTATAAAATTATCAGTAGTTTTCGAGAGTCTTTTTGCAAACGAAATTTGGTCAATCCAATCGGGATAATTATCTGCATCTATAATTATTTCAAAAACATTTTCAATTGAAGTATTAATTTTTGTTGTGGCTTTAAATTCACAAATATTCGAGTTATCCGATTTTTTGAGGTAAACTTTTATTCCGTCAGAAGATTTTTTAAGTTCCCAATTTTCCTGAGCCGAAGAAATAAAACTTAAAACAAGAAGTACAAATGTCAAGATTGTGTTTTTCATAAGTTGCGTTTTAGACTTTTAGACCAAAAACGTTTTTTAGTCGAAAATTATGCAAAATTTTTTATTTCTTTAACAAACCGTAAAAAAACAAGTTTAACAAAATGTCAATTTTATTTTCGATAGTATTGCTTTGGCGTTCAATTAAAAAAGGAATTTCTAAACCTTTTACAGCAGCAGCAATACCAAGTGCAACATCATCAACCTGATTTTCATTCAAATTCAACTCATTATTAGAAATTCCTTTTAATAGAATTTGTTTTATTGCCATAAGTTCAAATTCGTCGTGTTTTTTTCTATATTTTTGAATGATATTATAATGAGTTAAATATTCATCTTTAACCACGTTGAAGTAGTTTACAACAATTTTTGCCAATTCAAATCTTTTTAAAGAGTATTTTCTGAAAATTGTTTTAGTATCACCTGCAGAATTGATGATTTTTAAAAGTTCATTTTGTATAAAATTTCCTTCATTTTCAATTACCGAAGCGTAGATTTCTTCTTTACTTTTGAAGTAATAGTAAAGTGTGCTTTTACCTTTGCCGGCTTCTTTGGCTATTAGTTCCATTGTAGTTTTTCCAAAACCGTAATGACTAAAAATTCTTTGAGCAACTTTTAATATTTCCTGTCTTATTTCGTTAGTTTTCTCCAATTTTCGACTTTTTTAAAATAATATTCTACAAATATAGTTTAAATTTAATTGAAAAACAAGTCAAATTTCGTTTTCTACTCATTTACAATTTCGCAAATTACTCATACAAAACAAGCAATATTACCTATTTCAAGCTACAAATTCTAACTTTATTTTTGTCAAAAATTATAACAACATTAACTATGAAACGATTTTTCACAATTTTTACACTTCTAGCTTTGATTTTTATTCAAAGTGTTTCAAATGCACAAGAGACAAAATCATGTACAGGAATAAATTTTGATTTAGGAGGGGATTTATACAGCCGTTATGTGTGGCGCGGCACTCAGTTTGGGGGAAATGCTCCAAGTATTCAACCATACGCATCAATGGCTGTCGGCAATTTAGAATTAGGTTTTTGGGGCGCATATTCTTTAAGCGGATGGAATACAGGTCAGGAACTTGATTTATATTTATCATATTCATTTCTAGATGAAATGTTTTCTGTTGCATTTACAGATTATTTCTTTCCAGATGTATTAGCAGATTACAACTATTTTGACTATGCTGCGCCTACTACCGGACATATTTTTGAAGGAAGTTTGAGTTTTAATGGAACAGAAAAAATTCCTTTTACTTTTTTAGCGGCAATTAACTTTTTTGGCGCAGACGCAGCAAAAATAGAAAGCGACCCAACAAGTCCAAATTTTAACACAAAAACTGGTTTGCTTTATTCTAGTTATTTTGAAGCCGGATACTCAAAAACTATTAAATCTGTTGATTTTAGCGCATTTGTGGGATTCACATTAACATCACCACAAGAAGTCGATTCCAATACCGGATATATTGGAGAAACGGGATTTTACGGAAGTAAAGCAGGTGTTGTTAATACAGGTATTTCATTAAGCAAAGAAATTGAAATAACAGAAAAATATTCATTGCCTATTTCTGCATCTGTAATAGCAAATCCAGACACAAAAAAGATGTTTTTTATTTTAGGAATTTCATTTTAATAACAATATAAAACTTTAAATTATGGATACTGGCGTAACGGCTTTTATGATATTATCGGTAAGTCTGGTAATGTTAATGACTCCGGGTCTTGCTTTCTTCTATGGCGGACTTGCAGGAAAACGAAATATTTTAGGTATAATGATGCAAACATTTGTATCGTTAGGTATCACAACAATTATGTGGGTTGCAATTGGTTATTCGCTATGTTTTAGTGGTGGTGAAGGAGGAATTATTGGTAATTTTGACTTTGCTTTTTTAAGAAACATTCCATTTGATGAAATGTACCCCGGAAACGGTAAATTTCCAACTTATACATTTATTGCTTATCAAATGATGTTCGCAATTATTACACCTGCACTTATTACAGGAGCATTTGTAAACCGTATTACTTTCAAAGCATATTTGATTTTCTTAATTGTATGGCAACTATTTGTTTATTATCCATTTGTACACATGGTATGGGGCGGTGGAATATTAGCTGAATGGGGAGTTTTAGACTTTGCAGGAGGTATTGTAGTACACGCAACAGCCGGATTTGCTGCTTTGGCATCAATTATTTATGTTGGAAAAAGAAGAGACACCAAATCTCCTCCAAACAGCATTCCATTAGTAGCAATTGGTACCGGCCTTTTATGGTTTGGGTGGTACGGATTTAATGCCGGAAGCGAACTAGATGTAGATGTAAACACAACATTAGCTTTCTTAAACACTGATATAGCAGCTTCTTTTGCAGCAATAACATGGTTAATTATAGAATGGGTCAAAACAGGCAAGCCGAAATTTGTTGGTTTATTAACAGGTGCGGTTGCAGGTTTAGCAACAATAACACCGGCAGCAGGATTTGTGCCTATTTGGGCAGCAATGTTAATTGGTATTGCAGCAGGAGCAGTCTGTTTCCTTGCAGTTGCCTTAAAAAACAAACTTGGCTGGGACGATGCATTAGACGTATGGGGTGTTCACGGAATAGGAGGAACATTAGGTACAATATTGCTAGGCGTATTTGCATCAGCTACTGTAAGCGCACAAACCGGTCTTATTGAAGGTAATGTTGGATTCTTTTTAAAAGAAGTAGCAGCAGTTGCGGTAGCAGCAGTTTACGCATTTGTATTTACTTATTTGATGCTTGCTCTTATTAATTTTATAACAAAAGTAAAAGTATCAGAAGAAGACGAAGAAGCCGGTCTTGACCAATCATTACACGGAGAAAAAGCCTACGACGAAGGTGCTTTATAAAAGTATAAAACTGCCTAATTTCATATTCATAGCTTAATTATTTTTTTAGGCAGTTTTTAATAAAGAGTTCAAATATATATAATTAAAAATTTCTGAATCTTAGGTTCTGTCTTATCAATAATTTGTATTTCGCGAGGGGGTGAAATAACAAACATGTTGAGAAAGATGGGACCTTTTTTTTTGTTAGATTATTTCAAAGAATTATATACGCAAGAATTATCCTTAATTCAAAAAACGTCAACTAAACTATTCTTTTTATTAAAAACCAGACAAAAAAAAGAGGCTAACTAGATAGTCAGCCTCTCTAGAAATAAAAACTTAAAATTTATTTTACAATTATTTTCTGAACAGTATTAGTATTTTCAGAAGAAATACGCACAAAATAAATTCCGGTACCAAAATCAGTCATATCAACTTTTGTTGAATTTACATTATTCATGTCGATAGTTTTAATTACTTGTCCGTTAACATTAGTAATTTCAACATTTCCTTGTGCCTGAATAGTAAAAATTCCATTACTTGGATTTGGATAAATTGCAACTTCACTACTAGTCGAATTCAAATTAGCTGTAGAATTAACTATTAAAAATGCCGGAGCAGAAGGAGCATCTTCGCAAGGACCAGAAATCATACAACGAAACATATCAGCATTCATCGAAAGCATTGTTCCTGAAACAGTTAGTACGTCAGTCGTTGTGCCACTATAATTTGCGTCATCAGCTAAATCAGTCCATGTAGCACCAAAGTCTTCACTTATTTGCCACAAATACGCTTCTGCTATTTCAGCAACAACAGTAAAAGTAGCATCACTTCCTTGGTCAACGGCGATATTTTCGGGATCGGAAGTAACCATTGCATTTGTAACAGTTTCAACAGCACCCATATCAACAGACATACCATTTATTCTTGGATTACCAACAATATCATACATTGGCATTCCCATAACCATTGTACCAGCATCAATTACCAGAGAACCACATTCAACCGAAAAATCGCCTGACATAAGATCAACGAATAAAGGATCCTCATCAATATTATTATCATAAATACCATAATTATAAAAATCTCCGCTATACATAAGAATTCCATCAAAACCATATTCTATATCATTGTATTGAATATCGTATGATTTATCATCCAAAGCTAAAAACATATTACCCCCGTTAGTAGTAGAATCTACGTTACCTCCTATAATATTGTTATAAATTTTCACATGACCTTCATATTCTCCGGAATGGATTCCACCTCCACCATATTCTGCTTCATTACCAACGATTGTGTTATTAATAATATCAGAACTTGTTTCGTATGTAATTTTGATACCACCACCATGATATTCGGTGTAATTTCCAAGAATTACATTACCCATTATTATAGATTTACTATATCCAGCAGTTTGAATAGCACCACCATGACTTTCCGCATAATTATAGGCTATGAAGTTATTCATTATTAACACAGTACCATATCCACCTTGTTGAATGGCACCTCCAGCATCTTCACAATAATTATTAGTCATTATGTTGTTTATTATTTGAGTATTTGCATAAGCAGCAGTATTGATTACACCACCATTATCTCCTGAATAATTAGAATCAAAAATACAATTACTAATAATTACTTCGTTCCATTCATACTGATTATCATACTCACTAACATCAATACAACCACCATCATCTTCTCCGTAATTATATTTAAAAATACAATTGTCGATAAGTCCTTCAGAACCATATTGCATAGAAATAACACCACCTCTATCTCCTGAATAATTGTACATAAACATAGAATTAGTAATATAAATTTCTTTAATGTATTCTATATAAAATACACCACCATCATCATTTTCCTTAGCAAAAGTAAACTTACAATAGTCGAAAGAAGACGGATTATTATCGTCCATATCACCAGAACTGTTGTCGAATTCTATTCCGTCCCAACCAACATGATTATAATCATTCCAGAAGCCTGTTGTATCTGTAACAGTAAACTGAATTGTATCTCCTTCTAATCCATTGGCTAAAATGGTACCGTCAACTTTGATTTTATAATAGTCATTAAAAACAACAACCACTCCCGGGTCAATTGTTAAAATAATATCGTCATCAATAACAATATCCGCATCTACAAAAACTGTGTCTCCAGACCATGTGGCATTAGAATGAATACTGTCAGAAACAGTTGTGTTTTGTGCATTAGCAACAAAATTTATCATTGCCAAGGCAATAAAAAAAGTAAAAATTTTTCTCATAATTATTGATTTTTAGCATTTTTTAAAAAATTTGTTTAAAAAAGGAGGCTTTTTACAGCCTCCTAAATTCTTGAATACTTTTTATTTTACAATTATTTTTTGAACAGTATTAGTATTTTCAGAAGAAATACGCACAAAATAAATTCCGCTTCCAAAATCAGTCATATCAACTTTTGTAGAATTTACATTATTCATGTCGATAGTTTTAATTACTTGTCCGTTTACATTAGTAATTTCAACATTTCCTTGTGCCTGAATAGTAAAAATTCCATTACTTGGATTTGGATAAATTGCAACTTCACTACTTGTAGAATTCAAATTAGCAGTAGAATTAACAAATAAAAATGCAGAATTAGTAGGAGCATCTTCGCAAGGACCGGCAACCATACAACGAAACATGTCTCCATTCATAGAAAGTTTAGTTCCTGCAACAGTAAGCACATCAGTATTAGTACCACTATAATTTGCGCCATCAGCTAAATCAGTCCATGTAGCACCAAAGTCTTCACTAATTTGCCACAAATAAGCATCTGCCATTTCAGCCACAACTGTAAAAGTAGCATCACTTCCTTGGTCAACGGCGATATTTTCGGGATCGGAAGTAACCATTGCATTTGAAATAGTTTCAACAGCTCCCATATCTATCATCATTCCATTTATTCTGGGATTTCCTGCTACATCATACATTGGCATTCCCATAATCATTGTTCCTGCATCTAATACAGCAGATCCACATTCCACAGAAAAATCACCCAACATAGGATCAATAAACATAGGATCTTCGTTAATGTTATTTTCATATACTCCATAATCATAATAATCTCCATAAAGCACAGTTATAGCATCAAAACCACCTTCAATATCATTGTTTTGAAGATCAAAGTATCTTTCATTTAAAGCAAAAAACAAATTTCCACCATTGGTTGTAGAATCTAAATTATTTCCAATAATATTATTTACTATAGTAGTTATTCCGCTATATTGACCGCTATGAATACCACCGCCACCATAACCGGCTACATTTCCAATAATTGTATTATTAGCTATATATGGACTAGATTCATAACTAACTTTTATTCCAGCTCCGTGAGTACCGGAAGTATTTCCAATAATTAGATTTCCAAAAATAAATGGAGCACCATAACCACTGGCTAAGATACCACCACCATGACCATCTGCATGATTGTCTATAATAACATTGTTTATAATACGAGTTGTAGCATAAGCAGATGTTTTAATAGCAGCTCCACCATAATAACCACTATTGAAACACATATTTCCTTCGAAATGACAATTCTGAATGATAGGCGTTGTTGGCGAACTAGAATTATAACATCCAACACTAATAGCTCCACCACCATCTTCGGCAGCATTATACAAAAAAGTACAATGATCAATAAATGCCTCTGATTCCTCCTGAATACCAATAGCTCCTCCTAGACCATCACAATAATTATACATAAATACAGAACTAGTAATTGTAATATCTTTATAATAATAGATATAAAAAACACCACCTCCGTACCATTCATCTGTTTCTTTTGCAAAACTAAATTCACAAAAGTCAAAAGAAGAAGGCTCATTATCATTCATGTCACCAGAATCATTGTCAAATTCAATCCCATCCCAACCTGTATGATTATAGTCATTTCCAAAACCAGTAGTATCAAGAACAGTAAAATAAATCATTTCAGCTTCAGTACCTTCGGCTATTAAAGTTCCTTGTACATCAATTTTGTAAAAATCATTGAAAATAACAACCACTCCCGGGTCTATTGTTAAAACAATATCGTCATCAATAACAATATCCGCATCTACAAAAACAGTGTCTCCAGACCATGTCGTATTAGCATGTATACTGTCAGAAACTGTTGTGTTTTGTGCTTTAGCAACAAAACTTATCATTGCCAAGGCCATAAAAAAAATAAAAATTTTCTTCATAATTATTAATTTTTAAGGGTTAAAAAAAAATAAAAACATCAATTATTTTAATATACTAATCAATAAAAAAAATTATTTCAATTACTTTGCAATATATTAAAACTTACGAAAAAAACAAAAAAAAAGAACGAACCTTAGATAAACGATTTAAAAAATTCAATTTTCATAAATAACAAAAGATGCATATTCTATAATACTTTTATTTTTAAGACATTACAGAAACATAAATTAAATAATTAACAAAACTAAAATTTTATTTTTTGACGAATAACTATTCACATGACAAATGATTTTATATTTTTGGAAGCTAAAACAAAGAAAAATGAAAAAAACTTTTGCATTTATAATTCTATCATACCTTTTATTACCTTGTTTTTCGCAAGAATATAAAATCATTCAGACCAACGAATATGGTTCTTGCGCTGATTATGCAATTTACCAAAAAGTTGATTTACCTGAAACAATAAAACAAGCTCTGGAATGTCCGCCTTGGGTAGATATTCAAGGTGATTTTTTAACTACTGTAAACGAAAACGAAGTTTTGATGTACAATTTTAACACAAAACAATTATTATCTTTATTTTCTCTTTATGATGATATTGATGGAATTTCTGCTCCTGCTTGGTCTCCCGAAAAAGACAAAATTATGTTTGTTATTATAAATCAAAACATGACACACAATTACAAAGCTTTTGCAAGAATTATTGTCCTAACTTTTGACGAAAATTACAACAAAATCATTTTAAAAGAAAAATTTGACAGACCGGTAAATTTTTCTTGCGGTTCTATTTGCTCATCTATGCCAGGAGAGGATTTTTATTTTGTCGATAATTCAACAATAGAATTTGTTCGAAATGAAAACATTGAAGAAAGACCAGGCGTAAAAGAAAAAATCATTTTACAAAAATAATTCATCAATATTTTTTTTGAAATTCCAAATTTTTACTTATATTTACACGATTATTTAAACTTTAAAATAAAAAACTATGGCTTATTACATTACAATCGACGGAATAAAAATGGACAACGACTTAATTGAAGCAGCAAAAACTGCAGTTGCAGGTAGAGGTGACGGTAGAATTTCTATGGCTGATGCAGAAATGCTTTTAGCGAAAGTAAAAGATGGAGATTCTTATACAGACGTTGAAAAAGACACAATGGAACATATTCGTAAAACCTATAAATGGACAGAAGAAGCTGACGAATGGTTCAGAACAGAAATTAGAAAATGGGCTGCCACAAAATAATCTTTGAATTAGATTTGTCTATTAAAAAAACAATTTATATATACTAAAAATGTCATTTCAGTTAGTTACGTTTTTAACTATCAAAATGACATTTTTTATTACATTATTTTAAAAAAATTACACCATCTGCATATCAACCAAACGTTTATAAACTCCACCTAATTCAATAAGTTCAGTGTGTTTTCCTTGTTCTATCACTTTTCCTTCGCTCATTACGTATATTCTATCGGCATTTTTTACAGTTGATAATCTATGAGCAATAACAATCGCAGTGCGACTTTGCATTATGTTATTCAAGGCGTCCTGAACGAGTTTTTCCGATTCTGTATCAAGAGCCGAAGTAGCTTCATCAAGAATTAAAATTGGAGGATTTTTGAGCACCGCACGCGCAATACTTATTCTTTGTCTTTGACCACCTGAAAGTTTACCTCCTCCGTCTCCGATATTTGTTTTAAATCCTTCGGGTTTTTCCATTATAAAATCGTAGGCATTTGCTATTTTAGCTGCTTCAAACAAATCTTCCTTGGTATATTTGTCAACACCAAAGGCAATATTTCCTTCAATTGTATCATTAAAAAGAATCGAAGTTTGCGAAACAACACCAAACAAATTACGCAAATTTACCAAATCAATGTTTTTAACATTAACACCATCTATTAAAATTTCACCTTGTTGAATATCATAAAAACGAGGCAATAAATCAACCATTGTAGATTTACCAGAACCTGATTCGCCAACAATAGCAACAGTTTCACCTTTGTTTACCTCAATATTGATATTTTTTAAAACATTTCTATCATCTTCATAGAAGAAACTTACATTTTTATAATTAACTTGTGTTTCAAAATCTTTTTTAAAAACCGGATTTTGAGAATTTACTATTTTTTCCTCTGCGTTTAGTACTTCATCAATTCTTTTTACAGCGGCCATCCCTTTTTGAATGCTGTAATATGCATTTATTGTTGCTTTTGCAGGTGGAATTACCTGCGAAAAAACGACAAGATAAGCTATAAAAGCTTCTGATGTTAATTTAGCACCGTCCCCCATTACTAATATTCCTCCAACGTACATTATTACCATAATAATAACGGTAGCCATTACCTCACTAAGCGGACTGGCAAGCCAAACTTTTCGTTCAACTTTATTCATTACCGTAAAATATTTTTGTGTAATTATATTAAATCCTGAAATAACTTTTTTTTCAGCATTAAAAGCTTTTATTATTCTTAATCCTGAAATATTTTCTTCGGTACTTGAAAGAATATCGCCCTGAACTTGCTGTCCGAGATATGCCTGACCTTTTAAAGAACGTGATACCCGAATAATAATAAATCCCATAATTGGAAGAAAAACTAAAACAAAAATTGTTAATTGCCAACTAGAATAGAATAAAAAAGCCATATATAATACTACAGAAATAGGTCCTGTAAACATTAATACAAGTATATGTTGTGAACTTTGTCTAACTTCCATTACGTCATTTGTAATACGAGACATTAAATTGCCTTTTTTTTCATCGGTAAAAAAACCTAGTCTTAGTCCAACAAATTTTGCGAACAGTTTTCGTTGATAATCTCTTGCAACACCATTCATAAGTGGAGCCATAAAATATTTATGCATATACAAAAAACCATTTTTGAACAAAGAAGCAATAACTATAACTCCGCTAACAAAAATCAATGCTTCAACTTTTCCGTAACTTTCAATAATTCTGCTTAATAAATAAAACATATTATGCTGTAAGGCAGAAGTAGAAAATGAAAATTCTACCGGCTGACTAACCAACTTATCCGGATTAAAAAGAATTCGCAAAAAAGGTATTACCATTGTATACGAAAAAATTGCGAATATCACAGATGACGAATTAAAAAAAACACTCAAAAAAGCATTTAATCTATATGGTTTTATTAAACTTCTAATTTTTTTAAAATCACTCACTTTATTATATTTTTAATTTAAAATAAAAAATCCAGCAAAAAACATTGCCAGAATAATCAATTTGAATATAAAGACATTTAAAAACAAAAAAATAAAGTCAACTTGTTAACAATTAGTGTTATTGGGTTAGACCTACTTAATAACTTTGAATTCAACACGTCTATTTTTTTGTCTTCCTTCTTCGGTATTATTATCAGCAACAGGTTTTTCGTCACCGTAGCCTACTGTTAGCATTTGATTTTCAGAACAACCTAAACTAATTAAATATTTTTTAACCTCATCAGCTCTATTTTGAGATAATTTTTTATTATAATCTTTTGAACCTTTATTATCAGTATGACCCGAAATTTCAATTTTAATATTCGGCTGACTAATCAAAAACTCAGCTAATCTTTTTAGTTCAGGATAAGATTCCTTTTTTAAATCAAATTTATCAAAATCAAAAAATACATTCTTCAATTCAATTGTAGCATCACCGTAAACAATTTCTTCAATTTTAGTTAACTTAAAATTCTTAATTATCTCATAATCAACATTTTCTACACGTAAATCAATATTATCAGACAAAGGATAATATCCATTTTTAGAAACATAAAACCCATAATTTTTTCCTAATGGAAGCGTAATAATGTATTCACCATCTACAGGATCACTTTTTAAATTTCCCATTCTTTTACCTGTTTCTAAATCTTCCCAAAAAATATCAGCCTGAAGAGGTTCATCAAAATTATTAAAAACCGTACCTGTTATAATCATAACCTGTTCCGGTCTGTTTTCTTCGGGCAAAGTTACGTAATAAATATCAGAATGATTAGCGATAAAAAAAGTATAATAAGCACGTTCTCCATCAGTAGAAATTTTGTAACCGTATTCCTTGCTGGGAGTGTTAATTTCACAACCAAGATTTACAGGCTCTGACCATTCTGTCCATGAAGAATCATTTAACCGAGTATTCATAAAAACGTCCATTTTACCCAAACCGGCATAACCATCAGAAGAAAAATAAAGCGTTTTCATGTCGGGATGTAAAAAAGGAGTTCTTTCAGCATAAGGTGTGTTTATTGACGTTCCTAGATTCACTGGAGCCGACCAACCATCGTCAGTTTTTGTACAAACATATAAGTCAATGTTTCCAATCAGATCACCGTGAAATAAATTACTGAACGGATGATAAGCTCCAATATTCCCTACTCTATCAGATGCAAAAATAATTGCGTTACCATCAGCCGACATAACAGCATCAGCCTCCCAATATCCAAGCGTATTAATTTCTGAAATGGGATCCGGTTTTGACCAACCGGATTTTGTTTTTTCACTAATAAAAATATCTCCGTTAGTAAAAACAATCAAAGTATTACCATCAGCAGAAACAGATAAAGGAGCCTCATTTTTATAGCCAGTAGAAAGTTCAGTAACAAGATAAGCTTCTGTCCATTCATTGTTTCTGTAGTAAGACACAAAAATATCTTCGCCGTCTCTATCAATATTATCTTTTCGCTCTTCGCCACATAAATACATTGTTTTGTTATCTCCGGTCAACACGGGCATATATTCGTATCCTTCGGTATTAAGTTTATCTCCAACACTTTTCTTTTCAACCTTAGAAACAGGGCGATTTATAATATCTTTTAAATTCTGCAATTTTTTTAAGTCCCCAAAATATGGCTCATATTTAGCAATAGAATCAAGAACATTTTTCTTGTTATTTTTCTCTATATCAGGTTGAAGCAAAACAAGCAAAGCTTGATATGCCATTTCTCTAGGAGCTGCTTTTTTTATGAAAGGTCCATAATAATCAACCGTAGATATCATAAAACCGTAATGAAGTTTCAAAGCCCATGCTTCTTTTGCTAAATCTTTGTATATTGCTGTTGAATCATTCGTAAAAGGATAATCGGGATATTTATCCTCAAAAGAAGTTATTGAAAAAATCTCAAGACTTCTGTATGCTTCATTGTACATGTTTTTCCAAATGCTGTCTCTTTTGGCAATAGCAGAAGTTTTGAATTTTGAATTAGGAAAATCTGTAATAAATTTTTGAAATGAATATAAATTAGATTCTCGTTTAACATCTTGAAAAAAAATACTGTCTCTAAAATATTCCAGTTTATTCGCTTGATCTGTTTCAGAATATGTATCCAAAAAATTATTTATAGTTTTTAAATCTCTTTTTTCTTTTGCTTTTTTATACTCGGTGTTCAAAATCCATTGTGTTAAAGTATCAATATTCTGAACCGACATTCCATAATCTTTCTCATATTGCTGTTGAGTATAGCTTGAAAAATCAGAAAAATTTTCTTTAACAGATAATAAAAATTTATAAGCACGAATATTATTAGGAGAGGAGTAATCCGGTCGAGTATAAACCACAGCAATTCCATATTTTCCAACTAGAACATTTTTGCCTGAATTTACTGCTTTCGTAAATATTTTCATTGCCTTGTCATATTCATGTTCTTCTACATACTTAAAGCCTTTTGAAACGTTTTGGGCATTAATTTGTGTTATAAATGCAAAAAGTAAAAAAAATATTACTATAATTTTCCTCATATAATTTTATTTAATCAAACTTAAAACAAAAAGATTTACATATAACTCTACTTAATAACTCTAAATTCCACTCTTCTGTTTTTTGCTCTTCCCTCCGGTGTGTCATTAGAAATAAGAGGTTTTCTTTCTCCATAGCCAACAGCGGTCATTTGAGTTCTGTCACAACCTTTCATTATCAAATAATCCTGAACAGCATAAGCCCTTTTTTGAGATAAATTCATATTATAACCATCTGATCCAATATTATCAGTATGTCCGGAAATTTCAATTTTAACATTAGGATTTTCTTTCACAAAATCAGCTAAACGATCTAGTTCAGGAAAAGATTCTTTTTTTAATTTATATTTATCAGTTTCAAAAAACAAATTTTTAAGTTGAATAGTTTCTTTTCCTTCAATTATGTTAGCAATATCCAATAAAACAAAATCTTTAACAATTTCATAATCAGACACTTCGCCCCTTAAATCAATATTATCCGACAAAGGGTAATAATTTTCTTTTGAAACAAAAAAACCATAATTTTTATCCAAAGGAAGAATAATTACATATTCTCCGGTAGATGGATTAGATTTCAAAGCACCTTTTTTTTCTCCGGTTTCTAAGTCTTCCCAAACTATTTCAGCATCAATCGGGTTATTCAGTTTATCAGTTATAACGCCCGAAACAGTAACAACCTTATCGGGCTGAATATTTTCATTCAAATTAACTAAATATATATCATTTTGACTATCTATGGAAATATTATAAATAGCTTGTTTTCCATTAGTGGTTAACTTCAATGCCCAATCACCTCCATCTGTATTTATATTTTTCCCTAAATTAACAGGTTTTGACCATTCAGTCCATGAATTTTCTTTCAATCGGGTAGTTTTATAAATATCTAACCCACCTTCACCTTCATAGCCATTTGTAGAAAAATAAAGAGTTTTCATGTCAGGATGCAAAAAAGGAGAACGATTAAAATCACCTGCGTTTATTGTATCACCTAAGTTTATAGGTTCTGACCAAGAACCATCATCTTGTTTTTCAAGAACATAAATATCCGAAGTAACAGTTCCGTAATTCCAAGTACCAGAAGCAAACAATATTGCATTTCCATCAGCAGTATAACTAGCGTCACAATTCCAACCCTTGTAATTAAGCTCATTAAAAAGTTTTGGTTCAGTCCAGCCATCTTTGGTTCGATTAGAAGAATAAATCTTCCCATCACGAAAAACTATCATTGAATTTTCATCGGCTGAAATAGACAACGGCGCATCATTGGTAGTAGAAGTAGATAATTCTGTAATTAATTTGGGCTTTGACCATTCTCCATTTTCAAAATGACTCACAAAAACATCTTCAAGACCAATATTATCATCTCTTCCTGTTCCACAGAAATACAGTGTTTTACCATCAGTTGTTAGATTAGGTAAATGTTCACTACCGGTAGAATTGATATTCTCGCTTATGGGAAAAGGCTCTTCGGAAAATGTTCCATTTTGAGCAAAGCTAAAATTTACGAACAATAATAGTCCAGCTAATAAAGACGCGATCTTACACATATTTTTATATTTAAAAAAGGTTTAATTATCACAAATACCAATTACTTATTCAATTACTCTTTTTACACTATCAATAATAGTTCCGTCAACCCATTTAATAACTGCAACTACTTCATCACCAAGTTTTGGTTTTTGAGCTTTACCGCATATTTGCTCAGCTTCGACCTGAAGTTCTTGTATTGTTTTAATAGGTAAACCTGAACCTTGAACTTTTTCTAATAAATCTGTTCGTAAAGGATTAATTGCAATTCCACGCTCGGTAACAATTACATCAATAAGTTCTCCCGGTCCACAAAGAGTTGTAACTTCATCAACAATAACAGGAATTCTATCTCTAAATAAAGGCAGAGGAAGAATAACCGTTTTTGAATACAAACAATTTTGCCATCCGCCAATTCCATGCAACAAATAACCATCAGAATGTGTGACCACGTTTGCGTTAAAATTAACATCAACTTCAGTTGCTCCAAGTATAACAACGTCAACTAACTGTGCAAAGTTTCCTTTTCCGTGATAATTATAGCTTGTAAACGGACTAGTCCAAGTGTGAAGCGGATTATCTCTCATTGAAGCAATTCCGTCAAGGTCAAATGTTTGACCGTCAAGAATATAGCCAATTAGACCTTCTTCCAACATTTCAACAAGGTATTTATTGCTTCCTCCACGAGCAAAACTAGCTTTTATGCCTTTTTTACGCATAATTTCAGCAAAATAATTACCAACAGACAAAGAAGTACCTCCTGCACCGGCTTGAAATGAAAATCCGTCCTTTATAAGTCCTGTTTCATCACAAAATTTAGCAGTCATCTCAGCTAATAAAAGTCTGTCCGGACTTTTGGTTACATTTGTGGTTCCCGATACAATTCTTTCAGGAATACCAACTTTATCGACAACAACAACATAATCAACATTATTACCTTGAATTTGCCAAGGCATACAAGGAAAAGGTTTCAAATTATCAGTAACAACAATAACTTTATCTGCGTATTCAGAATCAGCTAAAGCAAAACCTAATAAGCCGCTTGCAGAAGGACCTTCAAGACCATTTGCATTGCCAAATAAATCAGCACTTCCGGCACCAATAACAGCTATATCTATCTGAACTTCACCATCTTGCACAGACTGATAACGTCCTCCATGAGAACGCAAAACAGCCATTTTAGACATTTTTCCAGTTGAACAATAATGCCCAAGCGGACCATTCATGCTGCCTTCAATATGACTGATTGTTCCATCTTCAAGGTATTGAATTAAGTGTTCGTGACAAGGGAAAGAAGCAGAAGGAAACCAACGTAAACCTTTTACTCCAAGTTCATGAGCTATATCAAAAATCATATTTGCTAAAAGATCTCCATTTCGAAAATGATGATGCGTAGAAATAGTCATTCCATCTCTTAAACCAGAGCTAATAAGAGCATCACGAAGAGTTGCAACACGTTTATCTCCATTAGGGTAATCTGCAATTCTACTGATTTTTTTCCCGTAAATTCTGCCTTCGGTTTTGTACTTATCTACTCCCATAAAAGGAATTGCCGCTTCGCCATTAACATTGTCCGGCACAAGTCTTCCGGCTGCATTTTTTACAAGTTTATAGTTTGTGTACATATCTTTGAGTTTAGATAATTTTGATAATCAATTAAGTTTAAAATAAATTATTTTATTAAATTTTTAGAAAGATTTAAGCTTTTGTATTGCATTATTGAAGTCAGAATTAAATCGTTGAAAACTAGTTGATCTTGTTTTAAGCCAATCAATAAAATCAAAACTTGTTAATTTGGAAATGATAATTTTAGTTTTATAATCGGAATTTTTACCTTCTCCGAATATTTCTCTTTTGACGTTTTTTCTATTAATATTCTCATAAGAAACATTTTTAGTTGACTTAGGATCGTCTATTTTAAACTTCAAATATAACAACCAATGTTCAATTGCCTGAACTGGAAAAAAAACCACTGATTTCGCCCGCACATTTTTATCAATTTTCAAATACAATTGCTCTAATTCTTTGTCAAAATCAGATTGATTTCTATCGTCATAATCTAAACCAACAAATAAAAAATCCAGATGGTATTTTTCTACTAACTGATATCCTATTTGAGGAATTGACTTAATGACCTGTTTATTATTATTTCCTGCAACTCTAAAACGGTTATAAAACTCTTGGTCAAGTTGAAAAAAAACATCATTTTGTTTTTCTAAGAAATTTTCCAAAAAAGACCTTTGAGCAATATCCTCACAAATTAGACCATATTTTATAATCATAACTCCTTATTTAGTTGGAACTCCTCCTAAAAAACCCATTAACCATTGTTCTCCTAAAGTTGAACTATTAAAATCTAACAAAGAATAATCTTTCTTAGCTCTTTCTTTATTTTGCTCATTTATAACATCTGCCGCATTTGTAATAACAGTCTGGTTATCGCAAAAGTCAAACAAATGAACATTTTCGGGAATATCTTTAAATTCATCAACAACAATTGGACTATGAGTAGTAATAATAATCTGAATATCTTTTTCTTCTGATAATTGAAACAAATAATCAATTATTTCATGTATTCTCTTAGGATGAACATTTTTTTCCGGCTCTTCCAATAACAATAATTTAGGTGGATTTGGTTGATGTATTATTGCCAAAATAGCTAAAAAATACAAAGTGCCTTCGGATAACTCATCTGCCCAAAAAATAATATCATTAATATCTACTAAACCAAGCATTTTTTGATTAGCATTTCCCTTCTTAAATCTTAATTCTTTGAAATTGGATACAGTCTTTTGTAAACTATCCTCAATTTTTCTAATAACATCAGGATTTGTATCTCGCATATTATCAAGAAAACTAACTAAATTTGATGCATTTGAATTAACAGAAAAATCAGTAGGATTTAATGAAGAATAATTTCTTAAAGTTTTAACATCTACATCATAAATCAATATATCATCTGATTCTCGACTTAATGAATGTTTAGATTGTTTTTCATATTTAGAAAACGAATAATTTTCACCAAAAATAAACCCATTATAATTATATTCAGAGAATAAATCATCAACAATACTACTATTTATTTCTTTTGACATTATTTTTTTATTATTAGATAAAAATGAAAAATCATTAGAAATAGCAATGATATTAACAAAACTAGACCTTTTTTCATCAAATAATTCATTATAAAAAATTTCTTGATATAATATTTCTTCTTTATTTCCACAAAGTTGAATAGCAATATTATTTTCACCAAGATGATTATATGATTTTTTTATAAAATCATCATAATTTAGCCTAATCAATCTTTCTTTTACTGCAACAAAAGCCTTCAAAAAATTAGACTTCCCAGAGTTGTTAGTTCCTATTAAAAGATTAACCTTTCCCAAATTAACCTCAGCGTTTTTAATTGAAAGGAAATTACGAACATACACTTTATCTATCATATCAATTGTTTTGTATAAATACTCTAAAAAACTTTATTTTACCTCTATAAGTTCTACATCAAAAATAAGAGTAGAATTTGCGGGTATTACACCACCTACAGCTCTAGAACCATAGCCCAAATTACTTGGAATAATCAAAGTTGCTTTTCCTCCTACTTTCATCAGTGCTATTCCTTCATCCCAGCCCTTGATAACTCTACCTGCGCCTAATAAAAACTCGAAAGGTTCGCCTCTGTCATAAGATGCATCGAATTTTGTACCGTCCAAAAGTCTACCACTGTAATGAACTACTACATTATCACCTTTTTCGGCTTGTTCTCCGGTTCCCTCCTCTGTTTCAATATAATACAAACCAGACTCCTGAGGTTTTACTTTAATTTTATTTTCTTTTAAATATTGTTCTATTATTTTAACTTCTTTTTCTGATTGTGACATATTTTTCTGGGTTTTACATGCCAATAAACTTGACATAATTAAAAATACAAATATTATTTTTTTCATAATTATTTATTATTAAACTTTAATTCCTATAAAATTTATTTCACACCAACAAGTTCAACATCAAACAAAAGAGGAGAATTTGCAGGAATAACTCCACCAACAGCTCTATTGCCATAAGCCAAATCACTAGGTAAAATCAAAGTTGCCTTACCACCAACTTTCATTAGTGCAATACCTTCGTCCCAACCTTTAATAACTTCTCCAGCACCTAATTTAAACTCAAAAGGTTCGCCTCTGTCGTAAGAAGCATCGAATTTTGTACCATCTAATAAAGTACCTTTATAATGAACAACCACAATATCGCCTGGTTTTGCTTGTTCTCCTGTGCCGGCTTCTGTTTCTATATAATACAAACCGGAAGAAGTTGGTTCAACTGCAATATTATTATCTTTCAAATAATCGTCTATTGTATAAACTTTTTCGACCTTTTCTTGTTTATCTACAACTTTTTCGTCAACTTTTTCATCAGCTTTTTCGTTGTTTTTACAAGCACCTAAAAAAACAAAGGCAATTGCCATTAATAGTAATCCAATTTTTTTCATAATTTTTATTTTTTAAAATAGTAAATTCTATATTTATTTTACTACAAAATGCGTTTTATACAAAAAGCTTATTTAACTTCAAGTAATTCAACATCAAACACTATAGTAGTATATCCCGGTATTATTCCTGAACCATAAGGTCCATATGCTAAATCGCTTGGGATAATCAAAGTAGCCTTTCCACCAACTTTCATAAGAGCAATACCTTCGTCCCAACCTTTTATTACATAGCCTGATCCAAGTTCAAATTCAAATGGTTCGTTTCTTCCATAAGAAGAATCAAAAACATCTCCATTCAAGAATTTACCTGTATAATGAACTACAACATTATCGCCAGCAATAGCCTGTACTCCTGTTCCTTCAAGGGTTTCAACATAATAAAGCCCAGAAGCAGTTGGAGCTACTGTAATGTTATTTTCTTCTAAATAAGCATTTCTTTCGTCAGTTTCTCTGGCTTCTTTGCTTTTGCAAGAATAAAGCGAAGAAATTAACAAAGCAAAAACAGACAATAATAATAATTTACGCATTTTCATTTTTCTTTAAAGTTTGTATAGCACGTTTAACAACCGGAGGATCAATCATTTTTGAACCCAATGAAACAACTCCCAAGCCTTTTGCTTCAGCTTCTTTGAATGCATCAACAATTTTCTGAGCTTTTTCAACTTCTTCAGCAGAAGGTTTGAAAGCATCATGAATAACGTTTATCTGACGAGGATGAATACAACCCATTCCTTCAAAACCAAGAGATTTAGAAATTTCAACATTTTTGCGAAGACCTTCCATATCGGAAACATCAGAAAAAACTGAGTCGATTGGTTGAATACCGGCAGCTTTGCAAGCATTAACAATACGAGTACGAGCAAAAAAAGATTCAGTAGCTTCTGCTGTTCTTCTTACACCAAGATCTGCTGTTAAATCTTCGAGTCCTATTGCCATTGCAACAACATTTAGTGAAGCAGTAGCAATTTCAAACGCTTTTTCAACTCCCAATGCACTTTCAATAATTGGCATATACCAAATTGGATTTTTATTATCCCTTTTTATTTTTTCAATTGCCAAATCAACTTGTTTTATTTGGTCGGCTGATTCAACTTTTGGAATTAAAATGAGATTAACATTGTGAGGAACAATAAACTTCAAATCATCTAATCCGCGTGGTATTTGGTTAATTCTAACCATTCTTTCAGCTCCGTAAAAATCTACATTTCTAAGAGCATTTCTAACTATAAAACCTGCTTCGTATTTTTTTGAAGGGGCAACAGCATCTTCTAAATCCAGAATAATACCATTTGGTTTGTGTACTCCGGCATTAATCATAAGTTTAGGTGTATTTCCGGGTAAATATAATCTAGAAACACGAAAATCGTCTTTTAAAGATGCTTCGGTATTTTGAGGTAATTTTGGCAATAAAAATTCCTTATCAGTATCAATTACCAACTTTACAGCCGCTTCAATTCTTGCAGCAAGAACAAAATCCAACGAACCTTTGTCGAGGATTGTCAACTTACTGTTTTTTATTTCAAAGAAATTTAAGACATCGGTTGCCAGTTTATTTAAAGCATCTCCATAAAGAAGTATCAATTTACTTTGTATGTCGATAACATTACCGCCGGATTGTGTTAATTCAAAAGAAACCTGACAATCGGAACGCACATCTGCGTCATAATTTCCTACAGTGCCTATTTTTGACATAATATGTATGTTTTACAAGTTTCGAGCAAAAATAGAAATTTTTGAATAAAAAACGTATGTTTTACAAATCGGGTTAAAATAAGGTTAGAAAATCATTATTTCTTTCCAATTGAGAGTTTGAGAAAAAAAGTTGAGCCAATTCCGGGTTCGGATTCTACGAATACTTCTCCACTAATAAGATTTGCAGTTTCTTTACATATTGCTAAACCTAAACCAATCCCGCCTGTTTCTTTTGTTATACACAATTCATCGACCTGTCTGAATGGTTGAAAAATCAAGTCTTGCATTGATTTGTGGATGCCAATTCCTTCATCTTTCACATAAAAAATCACAGAATTATCTTCAATCTTTGCACCATATTCTATTTTAAGAGTTTGAGAATAAACAATGGCATTAACAATAAATTTATCCACAACATTTATTATTTTATTTTTATCAGAAAAAATAGAAGTATTTAACAATTGAGAGTCTACTTTTTTAAAAAATTTAATTTCTTTATGTGGATATTGATCAGCTTTTTCCTCAATTTTAGCATCAATAACATCAAAAACATCATTAATTTTAAAAGACTTTGGATCAAACATTTCCATTCTCGCCTGAAGTTTAGAGATACAAATAAGAGAGTCAATAATTTCCAACAAATGTGAACCGCTTGAATTAATAAGAGTAGCAAGTTGAACAACTCTATCAAGGCTCATTCCGTTGTTCATTAGACTACTAAAACCTATAATGGCATTTAGAGGTGTTCTAAGTTCGTGAGAAACATTTGCCAAAAAAGAAGATTTTAAACGACTGCCTTCATCTGCTTTCTCCTTTGCTTCAATGAGTTCCAGTTGATTTTTTTTAATTTCGGTAATATCAAGCAGGGAGGCAACTGAATTTCCGGTTTCTTTAATTACATCAACTGTAAGCAAAATATTCTTTTTAGTTTTGTCTTTGGAAATAAAAGTAAATTCGTACTGATTAGGAGCTTCGCCCTCTCCTACTCTTCTGTTTTTATGATAAGTCAACATTTTATTCAAATCCTGCTCGTCAACAAAAACCATCCATTTAAGTTTATTTTCTATTTCATGTCTTTTGTATCCACTAAGAATTTCAAATTTCTTATTAGCTAAAAAAATTGTTCCATTTTCATCAAAAATAATTGTAGCAGTTCCTGTATTTTCAAAAATTGTTTGATATAAGTTTTTTAACTCAAATATTTCTTGTTGAGCTTTTTGAGTTTTTTCTTTTTCGACTTTTAATTTCAGGGAATTTTTAATTGCGCGAGGCAATCTATTCAGTCTTTCTTTCACAACATAATCCCATGCGCCATTTTTAACTGATTCTGCGGCAGCTTCATCAGTAATTGCTCCGGTAACAATAATAAATGGAGTAAGAGGAGCAATTTGAACTGCAATTTCCAAAGCTTTTATAGCATCAAAAAAAGGTAAAATATAATCACAAAGAATGATATCAGGTTTAAAAACATCTAGACATTTCAAGAAATTCACTTCGTCTTCGATGATTTCAAAAACTAATTCTTCTTGAAAATTAAGTCGAAGTTGCTCTTGAATCAACTCCGCATCGTTTTTATTATCTTCAAGCATCAATATTTTTAAAGTTCCTGAATTCATTTATGTAGTTTTATTTATCAAAGCCCAAAAAAAACCAATTTTTTTAACAGACTCCAAAAATTCATCAAAATCTACAGGTTTTACAACATACGCATTTGCTCCTAAACGATAACTATTACTAATATCATTTTCCATGTCAGAAGAAGAAAGCATGACAACCGGAATATTTTTCAAATTTTCGTCAGATTTTATTTTTTCGAGTACTTTAATACCATCGATTTTCGGCATTTTCACATCTAAAATAATTACCAATGGATTTTCAAGATCTCTATTTTCAAATTTTCCTTGATAATATAAATAATCCAAAGCGTCCTGACCATTTCTGACAATATCTACTCTATTTTCAAGGTTACACTCTTTAAATGCAGCCAAGGTTAATTCGATATCGTTTTCATTATCCTCGGCGTACAAAATTGGCAACATTTTACTCATAATTAAAATTTTAGATAAAAAGTAGCGCCTTCTCCTTTTTTTGATTCCGCCCAAATTTCCCCACCGTGTTTATTAATAATTTGTTTTACATGAGCAAGCCCTATTCCAGTCCCTTCAAACTCATCATCAGAATGCAACCGCTGAAAAACACTAAATAATTTTTCATAATATTCCATATCAAAACCTACTCCATTATCACTTACAAAGATAGTATTTTTTTCATTTTCAACCATACCAATATTAATTAGAGTAATTTCTTTTTTACTTGAATATTTTAGAGCGTTAGAAAGTAAATTTTCAAAAACAATTAACATTAGATTAAGATCAGCTTCGATCGTGGGAAGTTTATTAATTGTCCATTTAATCATTCGGTTGCCTGTTTCGATTTCTAACCGTCTAACAACTGTCGAGACAACAACAGTTAGGTCTACTTTTATCAAATTCAACGAAGATTTTCCAATTCTGGAAAATTTCAACAAGCTATCAATCATTTCGGACATTTTTTTACTTGCTCCTTTAATTTTACCAAGATAATGAGTTATTTGTTCATCAGGCATTTTTAAAATTTTTTCCAACATAGAAGTAAAACCGGATATATGTCTCAAAGGCGATCGAAGATCGTGAGAAACAGAATAAACAAAAGATTCAAGTTTTTTATTTGCTTCTTGCAATTCTTGTGTTCTTGTTTCTACTCTTGTTTCTAAATCTTTATTCAAACTAAGTATTTCTGCTTCAGCTTTTCTAACATCTGTTACATCAATAACGTTAGCTAATATATAACTTGGCTTATTATCCTCTTCAAAGATTAAATTCGCTGAAAGAATACCAGTTAATATTTTTCCCGATTTGGTAATAAATTTTTTCTCTAACTTATAAGAATCAATTTGTCCATTATTCAATAAAGTTTGTAATTTTACATTTTCAGACCAAGAATCAGGGTGTGTTAATTCTTTGATGTGCTTACCAACGAGTTCTTTTCCGGTATATTCAAACATTTTACAGTAAGCAGAATTTACTGACAATATTTCGAATCCAAGAGTAGCCATTCCAATAGGCAAGCCGGTGTTTTCATATATTTTTCTAAATTTTTGTTCATTTTCAATCAATACTTTTTCAGCAATTTTTCTTTCAGAAATATCTTTACATAAAGTTAAAATTAATTTATTTCCTTCAATTTCTACAACTGAAGAATTTAATTCTACGTCAAACTCATTTCCATTTTTATCTTTATGAACAGTTTCGTAATTGGACCAACCATGTTCTATAATTTCTTTCAAGTTATTATCTTTTTGCTGAACACCACAAATGCATAAATCATTAATAGATTTTTCCTCAAACTCCTTTTCAGAATATCCATATTTTGCAAGAGCCGCAGAATTTACTTCAAGAAAATTTTCAAAATTATTTTCGGATAGCTGATGAATAAAAATAGGATCGCCAATTGAATTAAATAAAGTTCTGTATTTTTTTTCACTTTGAACCAGAAGTTGTTCAATTAAATAAAATTCTGTAATGTCGGTAAAAAAGCTCATAGTTGCAGGTTTCCCATGCCAATCAATCAAAACGGTTGTCATTTCGAGCCATTTTATTTTTTTAAATTTAGTAATAATTCTAAACTTATAAATATTAGGCGGATTTTTCCCGTTCAATCTATCCTGATTTCTTTCAGAAACTAAATTCAAATCATCGGGGTGAATAAAAAAACTAAAAGGTTTATCAATTATTTCTTCTGCTGTATATCCTAAAATATCAATTGTTTTTTTGTTAAAAAACTTAATTACTAAATCCTGAACAACAACAATTGATTCAGCTGCATATTCAACAAGTATTTCGTATTTTTTTTCAGATTCTCTGGCAGCGTTTTCAGCTTGTTTCAAAGAAGTAATATCACGCCCGACAATTAACAAACAATGTTCATTTTTATATTCAATAAAATCTACCGAAACACTAATAATAGCTAATTCATTTGTTTTTCGTCTAAAATAAGCCTCAAAATTACTTATCGGTTCATTTGAATAAATTTTAGATTGAAAAAAAGCTCTTTGTTCTTCATTTTCCCATAAATCTATTTCAACTGAAGATTTACCAATAACTTCATTTTCAGTATAACCGGCAACTTTCAAAAAAGCAGGATTAACTTCGATATACTTTCCGGTTTTAACCGACGAAATAGCAATAATATCGGGACTATTCAAAAAAATATGTTGAAATCTTTGCTCACTGGATTCCAATAATTCCATTTTCCTATGACAGTCTTCAAGTTTTTTTCTCAATATCTCATTTTCAGCTATCAGATCTTCAATATTATTTGGCATAAACAGTATATTTTGATTAAAAATATTTAACTTTGTCTTACTTCAATTATGAACATCAAAAATAAAAAAATATCTCTTTAATAAAAAATTAAAACATGAAAAAATTCACATTCTCTTTTGTTCTGGCAATAATTTTCACACTAAGTTTAAACTCCTGTAAAACAACATGTTGTCATAATATTACACCAGTTAGTTTTGGGGTTAATTCGAGTATAATAAACACAGTCACAACAACAAAAGTTTACGTTGATGGAAATGAAATTGGAGTGATTCCGGGTTCTGTAAATTCGGTTGAAAATTGCGAAAACGAAAATACATTGAACGTTGAATTTGGAGAAAGCGAACACAGATACGAAATCGTAGTATTCAACGAACAAAACGATACAATTGCAAAAAAGAATGGGTATTTTGACGTAAATGATGGCGATTGCATTAAGATTTTCTTTGATTTGAATGAATAATTTTAAAAAGTAATATTTTTTTTACATTTCAAAATCTTTTCAAATGAACTTACCAGAAGACATCAAAAATCTAGCAGATTTAGCAGTTTATGACCAATCTAAATTTTGGGATTTGTGGATAGAACTAAATAAATTGGAAGAAAAAACAGCAATTAGCACCTGCATTTATATTATAAAAAACTACAATTCACATGATAATTTTTTTATTGCAGTAGAATTAACCGATTTTTTAATTAAAAAAGAAGCATATAATTGTTTAGATGAGATGATTTTTCTCCGGAAAGAATCTAAAACAAGGAAAGTAATTGGTTCATCAAGGAGAAAGTTAGATATGAACATAGAAATAATGGAAATATATGCAAATACAGACATCGATTTTTTTAAATGTACATGTCAGGTTTATTCTTTTTATCTTGCAAATCCAAAAAGTTGCAAGGATATTGAAATTTTATCAGAACGTAATCCATCAGATGGATATGTAGAAATGAACGAAATTAAGGCAAAATGTACACGTTGCGGTACTCCATGGAAAATAACAGAAGAGTCGTATTCTTCAACCGGAACAAAAATAAAATGGGAATACGACGGAGCAGGCTAGTTCTCTGTCGTATTTATTATTTTTTTCTATATTATACCAATCCAAACAGAAACATTTCTTGAATTAACAGAAAACCTCCCAATTCCTTCTCCGTTTATTAATACTTTTTCTATTCGATTGTTAAGAAAATCAACAAATTGTTTGCCGGCAAAGTTTTCACCAACATACATATCTTTGTAACCTTCATCTCCGGTAGAAATTACAACAGCCATAGCATTTGGGTTCTCTTCATTTCCTAATCTTGTCCAGCCAACACATGTTGGGAAGTCAAAATAATCTATTTGTTTTCCGTAAGCATAATTTTTTCGAGCTTCAAGTAATTTCGGCAAATCTTTGACAGGATTTAATATGATTATATAATCATTCCCGTCTTTGCCTTTGTCGGTATATTCTGCGCCATAAATATCAGGATAGAAAACGCAAGGATATCCTTGTTGTCGGAGCAAAATAAAAGCGTAAGCCAAAGGTTTAAACCAATCTTCGACAGGAGCTTCCAATGCTTGAAGAGGCTGAGTATCATGATTATCGACCAAAGTAACAGAATGAATAGGATATTTAGCAACCAAAGTATCATCAAACATTTTTCTCAAATCAAACCCGGAACCATGTTTCGAAGCTCTGTGAAATTTATTTTGCAAAGGAGCGTCAAAAAGCGACATTCTAAAACCACTTTCGACAACATATTTTTCGAGCAAATCCAATCGGTTTGGATTCCAATATTCACCTACTGTAAATAATTCTTTACCGGTTTCAGCACGAACAAAATCGAGCCATTCAATAAAATATTCTAAAGTGATATGTTTTATTGCATCTAGCCTAAAACCATCAATATTTGTAAATTCGATAAACCATTTTGCCCAATCTTTAAGTTCTTGACGAACTTCATCAATGCCAAAATCAATATCCGCAAACATAAGATAATCATAATTCCCTTTTTCAGAATCAAGCATTTTTTCCCAAGTGTCGCCATGAGCTTCAAACTTAAAAATAGCATTCTCGCCGGATTTCTCGTCCCAATCAACACCATCAAAGTGAAGATAATCCCACAAAAATTTCGAGTATTTATATTCACTAACATTCCCGCGTTCGTCATAATCAATTCGTCCCGGGAATGTGAATTTTGTCCAGGCTTCAATAATTCGAGGTTGTCCAAGTTCTGCTTCACGATTATTCCAATCTACTTTTTGAGCCCATACCCGTTCTTTATAATCAGCTCCGGCTTTGTGATTAAAAACAATATCAGCATAAATATTTATTCCATAATCATGTGCAGATTTAACAGCTTCTAGATATTCGTCTTTTGTTCCATATTTTGTTCTAACAGAACCTTTTTGGTCAAATTCCCCCAAATCGTACAAATCATAAATATCGTAACCAACACTATTTGCGCCGGCAAGTCCTTTAA
Source organism: Bacteroidales bacterium (assembly GCA_016938685.1). Taxonomy (GTDB): domain Bacteria; phylum Bacteroidota; class Bacteroidia; order Bacteroidales; family JAFGUD01; genus JAFGUD01. The sequence continues at coordinate 32,848 of JAFGUD010000239.1, forward strand.
AAACAGGAGGTAGCCAAAGAGATGTAATTCCCATTTCAGAAAGTTTTTTTGCCTCACTTGAAACTTTTTTCCATAAAGAACCATCGGCAGGAATATACCAATGGAAATACTGCATTAAAACGCCATTTGATTTGTTCATAAGAATAGTTTACAAAATTCACATAATAATATTATTAAAAAATCAAATTAAGTTACATTTTCTTTTTCATAAATCAACATCCAGTTTACTCCAAATTTATCTAAAAGCATTCCAAGTCTAGATCCCCAAAATTGTTGTTCTACAGGCATTATTACTTTTCCAGACTCCGATAATTTTTCAAAAAGATCATCTAATTCTTCGTCAGAGTTACATTCAACAAAAAGCGAAATATTATTGCCTAAAATGAACGGGTTTGAGCCTTCATTATCAGAAGCCCTAAGAAAAATATCTCCGTCAATTGTAAGATTTGAATGCATAACCCAGTCTATTTTGTCATCAGGAATTTGTGCTGCCAACGGAGATTGCCCGAAAGTCATTAAATTTAATTCTCCACCAAAACATGATTTATAAAAAGTCATTGCTTCTTTACATTGTCCATTATACGTAAGATATTGAGAAATTGTCTTCATTTTATTTTTTTTGAGTTTTCACAAATATAAGTTTTATCCGATTATTTTTTAATTTTGTTAAAAAAAATTCCATGAAATGAACATGTGAAAATAAAAAAAATAATGAACAGATGAAACGAACATGTAAAAATAATTATTTACACACAAGGAAATGATTATTTTTTCGTGGAGTAACATCTGACAATAATGTA
>JAFGUD010000240.1 GCA_016938685.1 Bacteroidales bacterium
TCATTTAAAAAGAAAGAAAGATATACAATTTAAATATAGAAAACAGATTTAAAATCAAAAAACTTTAAGTTCGTAAAGTAGAATTATATACTTTTACAAAATAATTATAAGCAAAATCTAAATGGAATTTAACTCCTTAAATATAACTATTTTACTTATTATTTCTGCCGTAATTGTTGGATTCATAGCAAGAAGAAGAAGCAAAGACAGATGCCTAAGAGACTTTAATAAATCTCCAATTACTGTTGAGAAAATAAACGGAAACATAATAGCAAAAGGAATACTAGATGTGAAAACGACAGGTTTAGTAATAAATTTCCCTGAAATGATAATGACTCCACAAGGATTTCCAATAAGCTCAACCCTAATTTACAAATATGAATTCGATTTAATACAAGCAATAATAAGACCTCATGAAGAATTAAGTCAACATGGTAAAAACAAAAGAGAAAGGAAGTTGAAAAAAACACACAGACCAACACTTTTAAGAAAAGCAGTGAGAAAAATAAGAAATATTTTTAATGCTTTAAAAGATTCATTTTTAGAAATAATGAACATAAGCATTACTTATTTAACAGCGAGAAAAGCCTCTATTCTTATGCCTCACGACAAATATGTAAGAAACATCAACAGTGAATTATTAGAATCGGTTGGAATGTCTCACGAACCTTTGTTGGAGCCATATATTGGTCACATGATAGTTTTTGAAATGATAAAATCTGACAAAAAAATTAAACTTAGCGGAATTTTAAAAGACTACACCAAAGAATTTATAGAAGTAATGGACGTAAATTATATTCTTCCAAACGAAACAGAACCGGAATTAGTAGATATGATTATTCCTCAGAAATTAGCTATTGTAAGGCATTTTAGCGAAAAAATACCTTATAGGTTTGCTTTTTTGAAAGAAATAACTTCATTTTCATCAAAAATTTCAAAAATAGAATCAGATAAAGAAAAAGAAACTAAAAAAGATACCAACTAAGACCAGCTTTAAAAGAAAAAGTTTGATTTTGAAATTCATTTCCGGCAACCCAACCTTTTGTTTTGGCTGTAATTTGAGCATACGGGAAAAAAGTTTTCTTACCCATTTTCAATTTTAAATCAATCAAACCTCCAAAATCCGCATTGTTATCTACAAAAAGTAAATTTTCAGGCTGAAACCAAATCAAAGTTTTAGCCGAAGTCCTTAATATTAAATCTTTAAATTTAAAATCATAATCAATAAGTTCCAGCTCTATTCCAGGCATTGATTTAATTTGATTTTGATATAAATGTACACCTGAAATAAGATTTAACTTTTCTTGTTTGTAGAAGAAATAAAAAGAAACATCGCTCCCGAAAGAAGTTAAAAGATGACGAGCAGCAAAATTAAAATAAGAGTTTTTGTCTCTATTAAAAGGAATCTTATTCACTCCAATCAACATTGGATACAAAAAATTAATCATCTGTAAATATCCTTGTTTAGTCAAGTATTTCATTTGTTCCTGAGTTAAATCAGAAGGAACAATATATCTGTCAATTCCAACACCTGATGGATGAATGCCTCTATTTTCATAAGGTTCATAAGGGTTATACAAATCATAAGTCCAGGCTAAAAAATCTAGTCCGGTAAAATCTCTAATTTCAATATCAGAACCGTCTTGTGTATTTACATCATTAGTTGTGATTTCAGCATCATGAGTATGACAAAACCAAACATAATAAAAGGAGTTTACTGTCCAATAGAGTGTATATGTGAAATAGGGAAGTTTTTGATCATAAAAAAAATTATACGATTGCAATTTATGCGTAAGCATATATTCTCCTTCAATTCCAGCAGCATGAAGCCTCACAAAATCTTGTGGATTTGAAGCTTTAAATCTGATTAAATCTTCATCAGTTACACGATTAACGCTTATTAATTCACTAAAAAAAGGTAAATCATTAACCTGATCATAACTTCTTACATTATTGTTCGTTAAAATAGTTCGATGAAACTCTTCATGTAACCAAGCATCTCCAAGTGGCACATAAGTTGATAATAATTCGGCAGTTATTAGAATTGTAGACTCAGTTAAATAATTTAAAAAATCTTTGTTGAACCAATTAATGTTGATTACTTCGTAAGCATAATTTAATGAATTATAAAAAGAAGCAGAGGCAGACAAAGTTTGTTGCATACTTGGCGAATTATAAGCCCTCAAATAATCATACCATTTCACATTAGAAGCAGGATAATGATTGCTATAAGTCATAGCAGAATTAGACATGTATTTAAAATCAGCAAAAGGCAAATCCAAAACGAGTTTAGAATTGACCTGACTAAAAGAATTAAAAGCTGTTAATAACAAAACAATTACAAAAAAATTCTTCATTTCTTTAATTTTTTTTAAATTTTATTTTGCAAAATAAAAAAAAGAAAATACTTTTGCAAAGCAATTTTCAAAAAGGCGCCATAGCTCAGTTGGTAGAGCAGTGGACTGAAAATCCATGTGTCCCTGGTTCAAATCCAGGTGGTGCCACAAAAGCGATTCATAAATGAATCGCTTTTTTCTTTTAAACTTACCTTTAAATAATCAAGAAAAGTTTGTGAATATTTGGACTTTATAAAAAAATGCACTAAAATTGTACGAAATTCTAAAATTCAGGGCAGTGAAAATTCAATCTTTAATCAAAGCATTACTTATTTCAAACGAACAACTTGTTATCCCGAATTTCGGAAGCTTTGTCAGTAAGCACAAAAGCGCTGAAATAGATGAAAAAACAGGAGAAATCACACCACCAACTAAAGAAATAGTATTTGATCAAACGCTTACTCTAGATGACGGAACACTTCGAGGAGAGCTTATTGGTCAAGGACTAACATTAGAAGAAGCAAATAAGGAAATTGATTTTTTAGTAAAATCAATTAATGACAAATTAGAATCGAAAACGAACTACGAAATACCGGAATTAGGCTTTCTTTCAAAAAATGACAAAGGAGAAATATTTTTCACGACAACAGCTAAAGAATCTCTTTTACCCGGAAATATCGGATTATCCTCTATCAGTTTCAATCAGGCTGATCTAAACAAAGTGACTGTTACAAAAGAAAAGCCTAAAAAAGAAAAAACAAAATCAGAAAAAAAGGACAAAGAAATTACTGCTATAGAAAAGCCTAAAAAAGAAAAGACAGAAAAACCTAAAAAAGACAAACAAAAATCAAAAAAAGCAGTAAAAGCATTATTAATTATTTTACCAATTGTAGCAATACTTGTTTTAGGCTGGATTTTCAAAGATCCAATTATTGAAAAAGGCAAAGAAATTTTCGCTAGCAATAAAGACACAACAAATACTGAAAACATTGTCAATATAGATACAAACAAAGTAGTCAATAATAACAACAACTCGAACAATTCTAATATTGATAATGAACTTGGAAATGACGAGGAATACAGAAAATTACTAGACTCTAAGATTTCAAGTACAGCTGATGTTTTTCTAGGCAATAGCTTCAAAAAATTCTATATAATAGTTGGAAGTTTTTCTATGAAAGACAATGCCAATAAATATAAAAATGAACTAAAAAATCAAGGATACGATGCCACTGTAATAAATGGCTCAGAGTTTTACAGAGTTGCTATTGGTGGTTATGACACAGCAGATAGTCTGATAGAAGATTATAACAAGATTAAAAATAAACACGGAGATAATATTTGGATACTAATAAACAGATAAAATGCTTATAGAAGCAAAATATTACGAAAGTTTAGATCAACAAAAAGTTAAATGCACTCTATGTCCACATGAGTGCATTTTATCTTTAAATAAAACCGGCATATGTAGAACCAGAAAAAACATTGACGGAAAGCTTTTTACATTAGCATATTCAAATCCTTGTGCCGTAAATATCGACCCCATTGAAAAGAAACCTCTTTCACATTTTTTACCATCTTCTAAAACGTTTTCTATTGCAACAGCCGGATGCAATCTGGCTTGCGATAATTGCCAAAATTCAACAATATCACAATCAAGTCCCAGCCAATTAAAGCATTATGATATTTCACCTACTGAAGTAATAAAGTTGGCAAAAGAAAACAATTGTAAATCAATCTCATACACATACACAGACCCCGTTGCTTTTTACGAATATACTTTAGAAACTGCAAAAATTGCAAGAACAAACAACCTGAAAAATGTAATTATTAGTGCAGGTTACATTAACCCAAAACCACTAAAAGAACTAATTCCATTTATTGACGCTGCAAATATTGATTTGAAAAATTTTGATGACAATATTTACAAAAAAATAAATAAAGCCACATTAAAGCCGGTTTTGGAGACACTTAAAACACTTAAAGAAAACAATATTTGGCTTGAAATTACTTATTTGCTAATTCCCGGACTAAATAATAGCGATAAAATGTTAAACGAAATGTGTGGTTGGTTATCAAAAAATGGATTTAATGAAACACCAATCCATTTAAGTAAATATTTTCCAACATACAAAATGCTAAATTACAGAGAAACAAATATAAAAGACCTAACAAAAGCAAAGGAAATAGCACTACAACATGGAATAAAATTCATTTATATTGGAAATATCGCCGGCAACAATTCAGAAAACACTTACTGTCCAAACTGCAACCAAACACTTATTAAAAGAATTGGTTATAATGTACTATCTAACAATATTATTGAAGGAAAATGTAAGTTTTGTTCTACAAACATAAGTGGAATATGGTCATAAATTTCTATTTTTGCAGAATCGTAATACAATGCTAAAAAACTTTCAAAAATATAGTTTCAGCAGTATCTATATTACTGTTATAATTGCCGTTTTAATATGGTTAGGTAGTTTTATTAATCCAATTACTAACAATACCGAAGTATATTATTCTGATCTTGCACAATTATTTAACCATTGGATAAATTTACTTGGGAAAGGTAAAATATTTCTCGCATTCATAATAATACTATCTCAAGCAGCAATGTTAGCATCATTTTCCAATAAATTTAAGACGTTTGGCAAAAACACTTTTTTAGCAGGAATTATTTATATTATTCTTACAGCTCCGCACGATGTGCAAACATTTAATCCTGTAATAATTGCTAATATTTTTGTTATTTGGTCATTAGGAATTCTACTAAAATCTATTGAAAAGAAAAAAGCAACAACTAATTTTTTCTCAGTTGCAATTCTAATGGCTATTGCATCTTTAATATATCCACAATATGTTCTAATTACATTGTTTACACTTGCGGCAACGTTGGTTGTCAGATCTAAACTCACAAAGGAATTTTTTGCGGTAATTTTAGGTTTTATTCTTATTTATGCACTTTATGCAGAAATATATTTTTTAACACAAGGCTCTTGGGCAGAAATAAAATCGTTCACACAAATATTTGAAAACAAAGCGATAAAATACATACAAAACTGGTATTTTTTGGCTTTCTTTGGTTTTTATAGTATTGTTTTCATGATTTCAAGCGCCAATATTTTAAAAAATATCGGTTACAAAGAAATTGACAAAAGAACAATTTTTCAACTTATTTTCACTTTCTTTATTTTTACAATTATAACATATCTAATAATTCCAAGTGTTGGGATAAACTTTTTTGCAACAATAGCAATTCCTCTAACATTCTTATTTGGTGATTTTTTCGCAGACTTAAAGCCTAAATTGTCAAATAGAATTATTTTCTGGCTTTTTATTGCTTTTGGGTTTACTTTTTACGCAGAAAATATAATATCATTATTTGAATGATTTCATTTTGATAATAGAATCAAGCTCTTTTTTCAACAAATTAATTTTATTTTCATTCAACAACGTTACACTAACCGACGGATAAGCACCTGTTGATTTTCCTTTTTTAATATAAAGCACCAAATTTTTACTCAATCCACCAAAACCTTTTACTATTTCATACTTATCAAACTGTTCAATAGACACTTCAAAAGCTTTGTGTTTAGTAAGGAAAGGATGAGGATTAAAAAACCGAATAATAAAACTTCTGTGTTTTGCTTCAAATTCAAAATAGTGAGGCTTCTTCAAAAAAATCAACACATAAACAACTGCAAAAACAACACCTAACCCAAGCCAAATAAAATTATAGTTAGATTTATCAACAAAAAAATAAGCAACAGAAGCCAATGTAGCTATTAACAATACAGGGAAAAATAATCTATAAGGCGCTGCTTTTTGAAAGTTTTCAATTTTCATAATAATAAATTTAAGCAAAAATATAAAATTAGGTTAATTTTTTTCTTTTTTATTTTTATTCGTAAGGTTTTTAATATTTGTTTTCAATTGTTTTGGGTTTTTCCATTTTGTCCAAGCCTGCAAAAGTCTTTCTTTTTCAATAGGTTCCAAAAACCCGAAAAAAACAATAATTATTGGGAAAATCGCCAATAAGATAAGCTTTAATAAAATACCAATCCAAATATTAATTTCCCAAAACGTAAATGTTAATAAATAAAGCCCAAAAGCAACAAAAACAACAAGAATATCCTTCAATATTTTATAATCAACCTTATAAAAACGTCTTCCAACGAAATAGTAAACCATATTAAGCAAAAAAGTAGCAATAATAGAACTAACTACTGCTCCATTTATTCCGAATTCAGGAATCATCAAGAAATTCAAAAGAATATTAAGTCCGGCAAAAAAAGTAACTATAAATGGAATATGAAGAGTCTTTTTAGCAAAATGAAAATTTAATGTTAACATAAAACGATATCCAAAAAGCACTACGACAACTGAAATAAGTCCTACGTATTGAGCGGCCTCCCAATACTTGGGATTAGAGGGAGCAAATATTTTTGCAAACTCAGGGGCAAACAATGCCAAACCCAAAGCACCAAATGCCATTACCATTGTAAGATAAGTGGTAATTTTAGAGAAAAATCTTGGAGCAGTTGAATCTTTATACATTTTATAAGCAATTGGTAAAAATCCCATTTGGAATGACTGCAAAACAAAAAAGTTCAAGAAACCGGCTATTTTATATGCTAGAGAATAAATACCAACGTCATAAGTCCCCGAAACAAACTTTAAAACATATCTGTCTCCAATATTAAAAATAGTCAAAGACAATGCAGTAAAAGCAAGCGGAATTGAGTAAACCAACATTTCTTTCAATGCCTTATAATCAATTTTAGCTATAAGATTCTTAAATAACAGAGGTAAGAGAGCAATAAACCCTGCAACATTTCCAACAAGCTGCGCTAAAATTATTCCTTTAACACCCATTTCTAAACCTACTATAAAATAAATAGTTAAGGTTAATGAAATCACTAGCTTTATTGAATTAACAATAATATAGTAATAAGACTTTTCCAAAACTCGCATAAGACTAAAAACATACTTTGTAAGCATATCAAAAGCCACTGAAATAAACAAAATATTAAAATAAACTGCAAAAATTTCATCATCAAAAAGCCATAATGCAAATTTATCAGCAAATGGTTGAACTAAAAGATTTAAAACAATAGATGAAAAAACAAGGAAAATAAAACCTGTATATACAAACTTTTTCTTTTGCTTTTCATCGTCAGAATCTGCCCACCAACGCATCATTGCATTAGAAATATTTACGGAAAATATTGAAGCCACAAACAATGATGTTGTTTCTAAAAGAGCTAAAATACCGTATTGCTCAGGTTGAAGATAGGCTGTATATAAAGGAAGAAGAACCAACCCAATAACCTTAATCGAAAGTTGACCAAGACTATAAACAACGGTGTGTTTTAACGTGTTTTTTAGTTTATCAAGCATCTCCTACTCTATTTCATTTTTAATTATTTCAAACAATCTTTTAGCTACAATTTTATGTCCTTCTTGATTAAAGTGTATGCCATCAGGATAGTGATTTTCAGACACCAAGTCGTCTAGATTCAAATGAATAACACCGTATTTTTCAGAAAGTTTTTTAATTTCGTTATTATACTTAATGTAGTTTTTGCTACTTCCGGGTATAATTTTTTCTATTCTATTATCTGCCTGATTTATAGACATTGTAATTATTTTTGCATTAGTATCTTTTACTAAGGTTTTCAAAATTTCATCATAATAATTAGAGAACTTCCTAAATTTCAACCAAGTTCTTTTACCTCTTAATTTCACAAAAAAAGAATTACTTTTTTTTATAATTTTTGAATGAATAAATGAAAATACTGTTTTAATTAAGCTATCTGTTCTTTTATTTAAAATTTGTGCAAACCAGTATGGAATTTCTCTGGTTGATGCATCAGGAACACCAATATTTAAAACAAAAAAGTCCGGAAAAGTGGCAGTATAATTTTCAAGTTTTTCGTATATCTCAGTAATTGTAGCCCGACTAAAACCAAAGTTTTGAACTAAAATATTTTTTTTAGAAATTTCATTGAATAATAAATCTTCTAAAACTGAACCATAGTTCTTATTATTGGGGTGTTTCTCCGACGGTCTTATTCTTACAGCAACTGAACAACCAAAAATTGTGACTTTAAAATTACTCATAAATCTAAAAATTATAATTCGTATCCGTATTTAATTGCCAAATCTCCACAAATATCTTTTAATTGGCTCTTTTCTTCATCAGACCAATCCTTATACTTCTTGACATTGCCTATTTCTTGTGCATTAACTCTTACAGACATTTGTTTTTTTATATGTTTTTCTGTTATATTAACCCCACAAAAATCAGCGAGTTTTCTAATATTATCAGCAGATTTTTTATTAAAATTAAAATCCATTTTTCTATTTTCAGGTATCAAAGTTTTGACCTCTTCAATAAATCCATTTACCTCAGTCCAAAGCCAAGAAATTTTTTGCAACTGATTATAATTATGCCAGTTACTATCATTTATCGGACTAATTATTTTAAGGTTAGATCTTTCTCCTTCGCCATACCAATTTCTTCTCAAGCCGGAACGAACAAATTCGCCGGGATGTCTATACAAATGAACAAATTTAGCATTCGGAAACAAACGGACCATAGCTTTTGCAAAAAAAACATACTGATTATTTGTTTCTAAAAAACTTTTATTGGTTTTATATGAATTAACAAGAAATTGTTCCCGTCCGGCAAGAAACATTTCTTTACCAATATTTAATTTAGTTTCTTCATCTATATCTGGCCTTCTATCAAGTTTGTAAAAAAAACCATTTTGTATAGACAGATGAGGAATTGCTTCATGAAAAACAATAAAGTTTTTATCCTTACTTAACAAATCTGCAAACCACGCAGTTCCTGTTCTTCCTGTCGACAAAAAAAACACTGGCGGTGGCAGATTCTCAAAATTTGCTCTACGCAAATCGAAAATATTCCCTTTTTTAACAGGTTTTCCAGCCTTAAAAAACCAATACCATTGGCTCAAATTAGCGTCTATTAATGTTCTAAAAAATTCCATGTTCAAAATTTTGCCAAAAGTACAAATTATTTACACTAAACATTTTTAAATTAACAAATTTTGAATACAAGAAGCCAGATGAATTACAGAAAATAAGGAATAAACAAATTTATTTTCTAATTTTACGGTTCTTTTACACGCAAAAAAAAGAATTAAAACACTGAAAATGAGAATAGTTAAGGTAGCAAATTTTTACAAAAGTTTTTTTGGGTTTTACAACAACGAATTTCCGGAAATTCTCACAAAATCATATCAAGAGCAATACAATCATCTGATGAATCAATATGTAGGCTGGTCAGATTTTTACTCGAAAGCGCTTCGAAAACAAGGCATTGAAGCTTTTGAAATCGTCTACAACGCCACACACATGCAAAACCAATGGGCAAAAGAAAATAACGTTCAGGGACAAGGATTAGAAATTTTAACAGCCCAATTAAAACATTATAATCCTGATATTATTTGGTTTCAGGACAGCTTTTCTTTTGATGCGCAATACATGAACAGTTTTAGAACAATATTACCAAACTTAAAACTTTTAATTGGTAATTCTTGCGCTCCTTACACTTCAAAAAATCTGGAAAATTTAAAAATATTTGATTTTGTAACAACATGTTCACCAAAATTTGTTCAGGAATTTGAGGCAAACGGCTTAAAAACATTGTTGCTTTATCATGCTTTTGAACCAACAATTTTACCTGAAATTGAAGCAGAAAAGAAAATTGATTTCATTTTTATAGGAAGTATTGTTCCAAGAAAAAACTATCATATTCAACGCAAAAGTTTTTTGGAGGAAATAGCCGCAAATCCTAACATAAACTTCACATACTACGGAAATCTCACAAGTGTTACTCTTTCAGAGGTTCTTAAACAGCAATTTTTATACATTGTAAAAGAATTTCTTATAAAAACCGGAGCAAGCAAATTTTTCAAAAATTCTTTTAGGTTCAAAAAAATGGAGAACCTGGATTCATTTCCAAAATATTTTAAATTTTCAAAAGAAATAAAACAAGCTTATAAAGGTCAACTTTACGGCAAAAACATGTTTAAAGAATTAGCAAAATCAAAAGTAACTTTGGATATTCAAGTTGAAGCAGAAGGCGATTATGCAGGAAACATGAGAATGTTTGAAACTTCTGGGGCAGGAGTTTGTCTTTTACTTGAAGATAAAATTAATATTCCAGATATTTTTGAACCAGAAAAAGAAGTAATAATCTACAAATCATTTGAAGATGCAATGGAAAAAATTATTTGGCTTTTGAATAACGAAGACAAGCGCAAAGAAATAGCCAAAGCCGGACAAAGAAGAGTTCTTAGAGACCACACTTACGATTTGCGAGCGAAACAATTAGTTGAAGAAATTGAGAAATATTTAATAAAATGAAAATTTTACTAATCAACAAGTTCGACGATAAAGGCGGAGCAGCAATTGCAACAAAAAGACTTTTTGAAGCATTAAAATTAAAAGGCTTAGATGTTAAGCTTCTTGTTCAAAAATCGACTAATCAAAACTACTTTTCAACAACAACTACACTCCTAAAAAACAAAATTGACTTTGCCAGATTTGCCATTGAAAGGCTGAAAATATTGACAAATATTAAAGATAAACAAAATCTGTTTTTTTTCGATTCCGCTAGCTTTGGAGAAGATATTTCAACCCACCCTTTGGTTTTAGAAGCAGACATTATACACCTTAATTGGATAAATTTTGGGTTTTTATCACTAAAAACATTGCAAAAATTAATTCAACTAAACAAACCCATTTTTTGGACAATGCATGACATGTGGCCAATAACCGGAGGATGTTTTCACAGTAGAGGTTGCCAACAATATCAAACAGAATGTAAAAATTGTCCTTTTTTGAAGAATAGCAGCAAATTAGCAAAAAGAACTTTTTCAAAAAAACTTGAAATTTTCAAAAATGCGAACATTCTTCCTATTGCAATCAGTACATGGATGAAAGAAAAAATAGAATCCTCTGCTTTTTTTAGAGATAAAGAACTTTTTTTATCCTCAAACACAATTGACACAGATTATTATACAATTGAAGACAAAAAGAAAGCTAAAGAAAAATTAGGTTGGAATACTGAAAAAATACAAATCGGATTTGCTGCTTTCAATGTTTCAAATAAATACAAAGGAGGCGAATTTGTAGTAGAAAGTATCAAAATGTTACAAGAACAAAACCCAACGCTTGCTAATAAAACAGAACTAATTGCAATAGGAAAAGAAGGAGATAAAAGCATTTTCCCTGATAATATTAAAATTACATTCACAGGATATATTGAAAACGAAGACAAAATGAGAGACATGTACAGAGCTTTCGATCTTTTTTTGATGCCATCACTCGAAGAAAGTTTATCTCTCGTTACCCAAGAAGCTATGTCATGTGGAACCCCTGTTGTTGCTTTTAACAATGGCGGACAAACCGATTTAATTGATCATAAAAAAAACGGATATCTGGCTGAACATAAAAACTCAAAAGACCTAAAAAAAGGGATAGAATTTATTTTAAACAACCCTGATTCCTACATAAGTTTTCAAATATCTGCAAGAAATAAAATTGTTAAAAATTATTCGTACCCCGTTTTAGCTGAAAATATTATTGAAATATACAAAAAAGTAAAAATATAGTTTACTCAACTTTGATAAATTTAAATTTGTAAGTATCTGTTTCTGTTTTTATGATTACAATGTAAGAAGCATTTTCTACCCAAGATAAATTAATAGGATTTGCTTGATTAAATTTTTTTCTCATAAATAATATTCTCCCAACCATGTCAGTAACTTCAACTTCTAAGTTTTCGATTAATTTTCCTTCACGAACAGCGTTAATATAAAAAACTCCGGTTGTTGGATTGGGATAAATCATTATTCCTTCCTTTATAATTAAATCACTATCGGTATTGGTAGTATCTATAATAACATCAACATTATGATGAAAAGCTCCCACTAGAGCATAATCATTGGACATACTTACTGTCCAACCAAAAAAATCACCATATTCTCCATCACTGGGATATAACTTTTGCATAAATTGCCAAGTACCTGAAATATTTTTGTAAAAGTATGCTCTTCTCGAACCATTTGAACCATAAGCACCAACAATTGCATAATTCCCTGAGATATTTACAGAAGAACCAAAATATTCGACTCCTGTTGTTGTAGGTAACAACATTTGTGTCTGTTGCCAGTAACCGTTAGTATTTTTATAAACATAAACAGCTCCTACTCCACTTTTTAAGTACGCTCCAACGAAAGCGTATTCATCATTCAAGCAAACTGAATTTCCAAGCTGTGCATTATATTAGAAGTCACTTGCGGAAATCTTTTGATATTCATTCCACTCTTCTCCGTTGAACTTTAAGATATAAGCGAAGCCACAATTATAATCAGAACCATCGTCTCTGGAAGATCCAACAATAGCAAAATCATTTAAAATAAAAACATATTTTCCAAATCTATCATCTTCTTCTCCATCACTTGCCATAATTTTTTTCTAAAACCCAGCTTCTCACACTATATTTATAAATATAAACACTTCCGGCATTTATTCCATTTTCATTATCGTCCATCCAAGATCCGACAATCATAAAATCACCGGAATAAGATACTGTTAGCCCATACTGGTCTTTTGCATCCTGATCGAATGCTGTTATTTGTTGTAATTCAGTATGTATTTGAGAAAAACCAAATTCAACAAAAAATAAAAAAATCACAAACAACAAAACCTTTCTCATAATAATATTTTTACATCAAAAATAGCTCTTTTTATTTAACAATATGTGTTTTTTTTGATGAATATTAAACTTTTTGTTTTAAAACTACCAATTCGTCAAACAATCATAGTAAATAAAAAAAACAAAATTATATTTGCTAAAAATCAAAATCATGAAAAAAACAATTTTACTTATAATTACCATTATTATTTCAAACTGTGCTTTTGCTCAAAAAACAGTTATTGACTACTATAAAATACTTCCGGATAGTTTAAAACACGATTACAATTTAAAATTTGTTGAAAATAAGTGGCAAACTATGTCGTGCGTTGATTATGAAATTTATCCATTAGTAGATATCAGCAATGGGTTTATAAAAATAACAGACGAAGGTACAGGAGGAGGAACAATTGTTTTAACAGTTGTTTTATACAGACAATATGATGGTTCTGGACTTATTGGTATTTCTTTCTCTAACTTTGACTTTATGTATTACTCTTGTTCAACTTATTTTTTGGATTACAAAAACAACAACTGGAATATTGTAAACGAAAAAGTATTACCCGACATTTCACATAAAAATTTCATGAACAAAGAATACGAATTAGCCGATTTTGATTTTAACCCATATAGCATTGTATTTGAGTTACCTCAACATGGAACAACTATAAAACTACGATTTGAATACACATATATTAAAATGCTATGTGCGGGAGCTTTCGAAAACAAATCACAAATAGAAAAACAAGCGGCATGCCTGTTTCAAGAAAACGTTATTAATGATTCAATAGAACTTTTCTGGGACAAAAAAAACACAAGATTCTACTTGAAATAAGTATTAATTCAAAATAACAAAATCATTTTTTATCTTTGCAGATTGTAATCAAGCAAAAACTAAACTTGTGTTATTCAAAGATATTTACGGACATAAAAATACTATAAAAAACTTCATAGACGCTGAGAAGAAAAACCGAATTAGTCATGCCCAACTTTTTCTCGGACAAGAAGGTATTGGCAAAATATCGCTGGCTATTGCATTTGCTCAATATCTCAATTGTGAAAATCCCAAAGAAAATGATTCTTGCGGCGAATGTAAATCGTGCAAAAAATACGCAAAAATAGCACATCCGGACTTGCATTTTGTTTACCCTGTTGTAAAAACAGCAAGTATTTCAAAACCTGTTAGTTTAGATTATATTAATAAATGGCGAGAATTTATTTTGAAAAGTAAATTTCATAGTTACAATGAATGGCTTGAATTTATTGGAACAGATAATTTACAAGGAAGTATTTATGCTCAAGAAAGTCAGGAAATTATCAGAATAATTAATTTAAAAACATTTGAAGCAAAATACAAAGTACTAATAATTTTTATGCCCGAAAAAATGAATATTTCAGCGGCAAACAAACTACTAAAAGCAATTGAAGAACCACCACCAAACTCATTATTTATACTTATTTCTGAAGACGAATCTTCAATTCTTACTACAATAAGATCCCGAACTCAGTTAATAAAGCTTAATTCACTATCAAATAATGAAATAATCTCTGCTTTAAAAGAAGAATTTCCTGAAACTGATAAATCAATTATGGAAGACGCCACAAAAATTGCGGCCGGAAATTATATATACGCACGACAAATATTATCCCAAGACAATAATTCCGAAGAAAATAGTTTTTTCAAAAACTTCGATTATTTTACAGAATTAATGAGAAGTTCTTTTTCAGGGAATTTTTCTGAAATGGTTGATTTGGTTGAAAAACTAAGCAAACTTGGAAGAGAAAAACAAAAATCTTTTATTGAATATTCATTAAGATATTTACGTGAAAATTTCATATTTCACAGTGTACCACAAAACAGTAATTTAAACTATTTAACAAAAAAAGAAGCTGATTTTTCGAAAAATTTCAGTAAATTTATTCATTCAAAAAATATTTCTCAATTATTCGAGGAATTTAACAAAGCATATTTTGACATCACTCGAAATGCTTCCCCTAAAATTTTATTTTTAGATTTAGCATTAAAAATTTCGAGATATCTAAAAATCAAAGAATCGTAAAAAGACAAAAAATGAAAAACTTACAATACTACATAAATCTTACTCGAGGTTGCTCTCAACCAATTGATGAAGGAGAAAAAACATGCAGAAACAGCATTTTTGACACAATGCACACTTTTGATTGGTCTGAAAATTTAAAGACCGGCACTAAAAATTACAATTACGTTGAAGTAAGATTTAAAAACGGAAGAAAAGGGATTTATGACAATTTTGAAGAACTTTTTCTTAAAACCGGAGATATAGTTGCTGTTGAAGCGGCTTCGGGACACGACATAGGAGTTATTGGTTTACAAGGAGAAACTGTAATCTGGCAAATGAAAAAATACGAACAAGAATTAAATAACATAATTCCCAAAGTATACAGAAAAGCAAGACCGGTTGATATTGAAAAATGGAATGAAGCCTTATACAGAGAACCAATGGTACTTAATCGCAGCAAAGAAATAATTACTGAATTATCATTAGAAATGAAACTCGGAGATATTGAATTTCAAGGCGATGGTTCTAAAGCTACTTTTTATTACACAGCAGACGACCGAGTTGATTTTAGAGAACTAATTAAAATATTAGCATCAGAATTTAAGATAAGAATTGAAATGCGTCAAATAGGCGCAAGACAAGAATCTTCAAAAATTGGAGGATTAGGAACTTGTGGCAGAGAATTATGTTGTATTAGTTGGAAAAGAAATTTTGCTTCCGTAACTACCAACTCTGCACGTTATCAGGAACTTTCTCTTAACCCAACTAAACTTGCAGGACAATGTGGAAAGCTAAAATGTTGTCTAAACTATGAATTAGACTGTTATATTGAGGCTAGAAAAGGTTTCCCTGATACATCTATTGCTTTGAAAACTAAAAACGGAAACGCTTATTTTCAAAAAAGCGATGTTTTCAAACAAATCCTTTGGTATTCTTTTGACCCCGAAAACTCGGTTAACATTACACCGCTGACAATTGAAAGAGTTGAAGAAGTTATTGAAATGAACAAAAAACAGATTTATCCCGATACTTTAGAACAAAACAATTTAGAATTAGCAGACCTAATAAGTAACAAACACAACGTAAAAATCACTACTCAAGAGATTGCTGAAACAAACAAAGACAAATTAGAGAAAAAACCATACAAGAAAAAACCTCAGAGGAAGAAAAAGAATTATAACAATAACAGAAACAATAATAACAGAAACAATAATAACAGGAGCAACAATAATAACAGCAACAATAATAACAACACGAAAAACCAATAATTCAATCAATCAATTAATTCATTAATATTATTTTCTGTTTCACAGAACATCCAATTAAACTTAAAATGAAAAAAGCAATCTTTTTCGCCATACTTTTAATAATTACAACAATAAGTTGCAATAAAAATCACTATTTTGAAGATTCTGTTGAAATTCCTCAAGGCAATTGGGACTTAAATCAAATTGTGAAATTTACTGTTAATATTGACGATATTTCAACACCATACAGTTTATTTGTAAACATTGTTCATGGTGATAATTACCCATATAGAAACCTTTGGATTTTTATTAAAAGTACGGCTCCAAACGGGAACTATCAATTTGACACCTTAAATTGCATTCTAACTGATGATGATTATAAATGGATTGGGAAAAAGCAAAATAATTTATTGCACATTACAAATACATTTGCTGACTCTGTGGAATTTTCAGAACCCGGCAATTACACATTCGAAATACAACAAGCTCTAAGGCAGGATATTGTTCCCTCTATCAACAAAATTGGTTTTACAATTGATAAGTTAAACTAAACATTCTAACAACCTAATAATTAGCAGAAAAACTAAAAAAATGTCTAAAAATAAATTAGAAAAATTTGCTGAAAACGAAATATTTAAAAACGTATTTCAACCACCTGCAAAAGGTATTATTACAGAAGATTTTGAAATGAAAGGCAAATGGAACGTAATTCATTTTAAAAATAACAATCCGCTTGTATTAGAACTTGGTTGTGGAAAAGGAGAATACTCAATTGCTCTTGCATTAGAAAACCCGAACATTAATATTATCGGAATAGACATTAAAGGAGCAAGAATTTGGAGAGGAGCAAAAACAGCAACAGAACAAAACATAAATAATGTTGCATTTTTAAGAACTAAAATAGAACATATTACTCGTTTTTTTGCAGAAGACGAAATTTCTGAAATTTGGATTCCTTTTCCAGATCCTCAACCCAAAAGACAAAAAAAGAGACTAACTTCAAATCTTTTTCTTAGTTTTTATCAAAAAATCTTAAAAAATGAAGGAATTATTCATTTAAAAACCGACAGTCTTGAACTTCATCAATTTACAAATGCTCTTCTGGATAAAAACCAAATCGAGCCAATAGAAGCATATACAGATATTTACTCCGAAAACATAGATTCTATTTTAACCAAAATTCAAACATTTTACGAGAAAATTTTCTTAAATGAAGGCAAAAAAATAACTTATGTTAGTTTTCGTTTGAATAAAAACAAAGTTATAATTGCACCAGATAAAACAGATAATCCGGGCTATAAATATTAAAAATATGAAAAGAAATTTCGCAATAATACTTCCTCTTTTTTCTATATTATTTTTTGCTTGTTCTACACAAAAAAACACAGCTGTAACAAGAACTTATCACAATGTAACAGCTCATTATAATGTATATTTCAATGGAAATGAAAGTTATAACGCCGGCAGAAAAAAAATAGAAACAGAATATAAAGACAATTATTCCATTTTGTTGCCTATTTTTAAGTATTCAGAAGAAAATGCTCTAAAACTAGCATCAAGTGACATGGAAAGAACCTTGTCTAAAATGGGTAAAACAATTGCAGTACATTCTATTACAGTTAAGCCTAAATTGAAAGGAAATATGACTCCAAAAGATAAGGAGTTTATGAAAAAAAATGAATACTGTAAATGGATTGATGACTCCTATTTACTTATTGGAAAAGCAGATTTTTACAAACAAGATTATTCAAAAGCATTACGTTCTTTCCGTAAAATAATTACAGAATACAAAACAGAAGAAACACGTTTTGAATCGCAACTTTGGATTGCAAAGGTTTATATTGAGCAAGAAAAATACAAAGATGCTTTTAACTACCTCACAGAACTTGAAAATGACGTTAGACATCCTAAAAAATTAGATAAAGAGATAAACTTGACTTTTGCAGATTATTATATTCGACAAAAAGAATACAAAAAAGGAATTAGCAGACTTGAAGCAGCAATAAAGCTCACAAAGAAAAAAGACGACAAAGCCCGTTATTATTACATCATAGCACAACTTGAACAAAAATTAGGCAACAACAGTATAGCTTCGGACAATTTTAAAAAAGTAATAAAACTGAACCCAAATTACGACATGGTTTTTAGCGCAAAAATAATGCGTGCTACAGTATTTACTGCCGGACAAAATTCAGCCGACATAAAAAAAGAGTTGCGAAAAATGCTAAAAGATGAAAAGAACGAAGAATACAAAGACCAAATTTATTACGCCCTTGCAACAATTGAACAAAAAGAAGACAACGAAACTGAAGCAATCAAAAATTACAAATTATCTGCAAGTACAAGTGTTAAAAACGATAATCAAAAAGCAATTTCTTTTTTGGCATTAGCCGATATTTTCTTTGCAAAAAAAGATTTTGTACCTGCCGGAAATTACTACGACAGTACAATGCAATACTTGGCAACAAATTACCCTGATTATGATTTAATTTCAAAAAAAGCTGAAAATACTGGAATGCTTGTAGAATATCTAACTGTTGTACAAGTGCAAGACAGTTTACAAAAGATTGCAAAAATGTCTGAACAAGATAGAACCGCATTCATTCAACAAATAATTGAAGAAGTTAAAGAAGAAGAACGAAGAAAGCAAGAAGAACTTACCAGCAACCAAACCTATGATCCACTTGATTTTGGAAACAACTCTCAAAACAACAACAATAATCAGGGAGGAAAATGGTATATGTACAATCCTGTTCTTGTAAGCAGAGGAAAAAATGAATTTAAAAAGAAATGGGGGGCACGAAAACTAGAAGACGACTGGCGAAGAAAAAACAAATCTGTTTTAAATAATATCGGCGATGAAGAAATAGATGAAAATGCAGATTCTACCAGAGTAACAGACAACAAAACAGTTGAATACTATCTACAAGATTTGCCATTAAATGATTCCTTGTTAGAAATTTCAAACGATTTAATTATAAATGCTTTATTTAATGCTGCTGACGTTTACGAAAACCGACTTGATGACGGAAACGCGGCAATAAGAACTTACGAAGAACTAATGAACAGATATCCTGATAATTATCTTAAATTAGAAACATACTATCGTTTACACAAACTTTATCAGAAAAAAACTGAGGAAACAAAAGCGAATTACTACAAAGAACTTATTGTTATTCAATACCCTGATAGTAAATATTCAAAAATGCTTCTTGATCCGAATTTTTATGCCAAGCTAATGGCTACAGAGAATGATGCGCTCAATCTTTACGACAAAACCCTAAGCGAATATAAATCAAACGATTACAATCAAACTCTTGTTTATGCAAACGAAGGAATCAAAAAATATCCAGATTCTCAAGCTTATCCAAACTTTTTGTTTTTAAAAGCAAAAGCATTTGGAAATACAGGCAGGCAAGACTCAATGGTTTTTTATTTTAAAGAAATTGTAAAACATTTTCCCAAATCTGATATTGGTATTTTATCCAAAGAAATTTTGACTTTAATTGAAAGCGGAAAATATGATTACGACATTTACAAAATAGCACCTCTTGAAGAACATTATTTTGTTGTTATTATCGATAAAACTCAAAATACAACTGAATTTAAATTTAAATTAAAATTAAAAGTTGAACAATTTACAAATACAAAAGCATTTGAAATAGAAGACGAAAATTTCAGCTCTAAGAAGTCTTTAATTAAAATAAAAACATTTGATAATCAAAAAGAAGTAGAAAGCTTCTACAAATCAGTTATTGACAGCGATGCTTTTGAGAATATTGACAAAAGCCATGTTTATTTTATTTCTAAAACAAATTATGACTTATTTATAAAAGACAAAATGCTTGACAAATACGATTCTTTTTTCAAAAAGAACTATTCTTTAACAATTCAATAAAACAAAGCCGACAATTATTTTGTCGGCTTTGTTTTTAATTACACATGACTACTGCTCTAATTCTTCGTCATAATCAGGATAATATAAATCATCATAAGGAAAACGACTAACGTGAATCTTTCTAATTTCATCGTACATCATTTTTCTCAATTCTTCAATATTGATTCTTTTTTTAGCTGAGATAAAAACACTCATATCTTGTGTTTTACCAATCCACATTTGCTTTAATTCTTCTAGTGAATAATTTTCCTTTTCTTTAGGAGTTAAATCAAATTCGTCTTTTGGAGTATAAGAGTACGCATCTATTTTATTAAAAACAATCATCGATTTTTTATCGGCTGAATCCAAATCTTTCAAAGTACTAATAACAACATCTAACTGTTCATCAAAATTCGGATGTGAAATATCAACCACATGTATCAAAAAATCAGCTTCCCTAACTTCATCAAGTGTAGATTTAAAAGCTTCGACCAAATGATGTGGCAATTTTCTAATGAAACCAACTGTATCAGTTAATAAAAACGGGAGATTTCCAATTGCGATTTTTCTAACTGTTGTATCTAATGTTGCAAAGAGTTTATTTTCTGCAAAAACATCTGCTTTTGAGAGAATATTCATCAAAGTAGATTTTCCAACATTTGTGTATCCAATAAGCGCAACACGTACAAGTTTACCACGATTTTTACGCTGTGTCAACATTTGTTTGTCTATTTTTTGCAAATCTGTTTTCAACTTAGCTATTCTATCACGAATCACACGTCGGTCAGTTTCAATTTCTTTCTCTCCCGGACCTCTTAATCCAATACCTCCTCGTTGTCTTTCAAGGTGAGTCCACATTCCGGTTAATCTTGGCAAAATATACTGATATTGAGCAAGTTCAACCTGAGTTTTAGCAACAGCGGTTTGTGCTCTTTTTGCAAAAATATCGAGGATAAGATTTGTTCTATCTAGTATCCTTGCTTCAAATATTTTATCCAAATTCCTTAATTGAGAAGGACTAAGTTCTTCATCGAAAATAACTAAATCTATTTCATTTTCCTGAACATATTCTGCTATTTCCTGAATTTTACCAGTTCCTACAAAGGTTTTAGGATTAATATAATCCAATTTTTGAGTAAATCTTTTAACGGTTATAGCTCCGGCTGTTTCTGCTAAAAACTCTAATTCGTCCAAATACTCTTCTACTTTTGTTTCAGGGTCAATTTTTAATGACACTCCTACTAAAACGGTTTTTTCTTCAACCATAAAAAATTTAATATCTTTGATTAATAAATACTCTGTTGTCCATCAATGCATGATAAATAACATCTCTTAACGTTTGATTAGCTGCGTAGATCATTTCAACATCAAGCGGATAAGAAATAGGGGTTGATTTTAATAATGAGCGGGTTTCGTTTGAAAGTGCATTCAAATCTCCATCTGCTTTGTAATAGTAATGTTCAAAAGTGTGATCAGCTGCTATTGGTATTGACCGAACTATTTGATTACTGTTTGCATCAACATAATTTAAAGCTCCTTGTATATGGGCTTGCTTAAATTGTCTGGTTTTAATTACTCTACAAGTTATTGTTTTATATTTTGGAATTTTAATTGCATTTCCATCTTCATCTTTTACAATGTTTCCGTCATCATCAAGTTGATATTCCCAACCATCTTCAATTTTCTTGGATTCTGAAAACTCTGAATTTGTCATTTCATTTCTAGAAACATCGGCAATTGTAAGAGTCACATTTATAAAAACATCATAATTTCCATTTCGTGTATCTCTTGAATAATAATTCACCCAAAAACTACTCAAATCTGAAACCGGAAAATCTATCAAATTTATCATAAAATCATCAGGCAACTGAAAAGGTGTACTATTTACGGCAATTATTATTACATGTGCTAAACCTTTGTTATAACATTCTGTAATTAAACTTTCTATGTCGGAATAAGAAGAGGTATAACTTTTTGCAATTTCAAATTCCGCATACGCTTGTCTATAAGAAAAACGATTATTATCTTCCATTAGTTTTTTTGCATGAGCATAATAATAAGCTGCTGCTCTAAGTTTTGCTTCAACAAGCAGTTCATCATAATCTACGTGTTCAAAAGAAACCTCTCTGCCTTCAACATAAAGTGGGGTAACTCCTTCTACCAAAACCTGTCTTATTTCCATGTTGCTGTATAGATGAAAAATCTCGTCCCACCTATCCGGTTCTCCTTCGGTATGAAGATATTCTATTCTGGCTTGATCAATTTCCTGAGCTTTTGGGTATGCTTGCTCTATAACCAAAATATGTTTTGTTTTATCCTTATTTTTTCTAAGTTTTTTAACGGCTTCTTTTGTTGCCATATCATAATTTCCATGTTTCAAATAATGTTTACTCATAGTACAGCCGGAAAGTAAAACAAAGAAACTAAGAATAGTGATGTAAATGATTTTTTTCATATAGAATGCTTTTAACTTATTATTTATATTTTTGCGACAAATTTAGCCACATTTATTGATAAATTTTTTTTGAAATGCTGTAAATTAAAAAAATATTTGCAAATTAGTAAAATATGACTTAAAAAACCATTAAAATTAAAACTTTTTCAAATCAAAATCATATTCTTATAAACGAAAATGTTTTTCTATTCGTTTCTGAATTAAATTTTTTTTAACATAATGATTTTTATTTCTTTAAAAAAAACTAAATAAATTTAAAATCCTTTAAAACACTAAAAATGAGACTATTACTTATTAGCAACTCAACAAACGCCGGTGAAAGTTATTTAGCACACTGTATTAACGATATCAAAGAATTTCTAGGTGCAGAAAAAAAGACAGCACTATTTATCCCTTATGCGGCAGTTACTTTTAGCTACGATGATTACGAAGCAAAAGTAAAAGAAAATTTCCAAAAAATAGGTCACGATGCTATTTCAATTCATAGATTTGATAATCCGGTTGAAGCGGTAAAAAACGCCGAAGCTATTGTAGTAGGAGGCGGAAACACTTTTGCCCTTACAAAAAAAATGCAAGAACAAGGTTTAATTGAAGCTATTAGAGAAAAAGCACTGGCAGGAACTCCTTACATTGGTTGGAGTGCCGGTTCAAATGTTGCTTGTCCAACAATTAGAACAACCAACGACATGCCGATAGTTGAACCCGAATCTTTTAACGTTTTCAATTTAGTAAAATTTCAAATCAATCCACATTATCTTGATGCTCATCCTGATGGACACGCAGGAGAAACAAGAGAAATGAGAATTGAAGAATATCTTGAACTTAACAGAGATATTTTTGTTGTTGGACTTAGAGAAGGGACAATGCTTCTTATTGAAAACAATTCTATAAAACTTATAGGAAAAAGAGACGCAAGAATTTTTAAACATAATCAATCACCGTTGGAATTAAAACCTTCTGACGATTTTTCATTTTTATTGAATATTAACGCTTAGCTTATGTATGAATATATTTCAGGGGAAATTGTTGAAGTTTCCCCTTCGTTTGTTATTGTAGAAACAGGAGGAATTGGCTATTTCATCAATATCTCGTTAACAACTTACGAAAAAATCAACAAACAGAAAAACGGCAAATTATATATTTATCAAGTACTTAGAGAAGATTCAAATGCGTTTTTCGGTTTTTACGAAAAATCTGAACGAGATGTTTTCAGACACCTGATTTCTGTATCCGGTATTGGTGCCAATACTGCACGACTAATGCTTTCATCTTTAAAACCAAATGAAATTATTAACGCTATAACCGAAGGCGATGTTAGCACTATTAAAAGTGTAAAAGGAATTGGATTAAAAACAGCTCAAAGAGTTATTGTTGACTTAAAGGATAAAATTGGAAAAGCTGACGGTTCAGATACTTTACCGTTTACAAACGTAAGTCCTGTTGTCGAAGAAGCTCTTTCTGCTCTTGTTATGTTAGGTTTCAATAAAAAAAACGCAGAAAAAGTAATCCAAAAAATCACAAGCACAAACAAAAATGTATCAGTTGAAGAACTTGTAAAACAAGGAATAAAAAACATGTCAAATTAAACATTAGTTTGTTTTAACATTTTTTCAACACTATAAACGCAGTTAGTCCGTTTTTATTTTTTATTACTCAAAACAAAGCCCAAAACTTAAGTTAAATGAACAGAAATAAGGTCTTTAGATTCCTGATTTTTATACTTACTACTTTTTTGGTAAGCAATAATATTTATGCGCAAAATAATTCGCCGGATTCAACCGATTTACCGTATCCTTATCACTATTTTGATAATCCATTGCTAAACAACAGATATAATTCTCCGCTGTATATGCAAACTCCTTCTGTTTATCAACAAGATATTCAGTACGATCCAATTACCGGAAATTTTGTGATAGTTGAAAAAGTTGGAAATATAGTTGTTACTCGTCCTTATGTGATGTCTTTTGACGACTACAATACATACAGAACCAACTCAATAATGCAAAATAACTGGCGCACTAACTTAAAAACCGGAAACAGAACAGACGAAAATGATTTTTTAAGCAATTTTTTAAGCCCTCAAATAAATCTTGGTCTAAAAGGAATTGACAAAATTTTTGGAAGTGACCAAATTACTGTTCAGCCTAACGGAAATGTTGATATTACATTGGGCATTTCTTATTATAATCAAAACAATCCAACATTATCCAAAAGGCAACGCCGTCAAACTATTTTTGATTTTACACAAGATATTCAACTTGGAGTAAACGGAAAAGTTGGTGATAAAATGAACGTAGGTATAAACTACAACACAAAAGCTCTTTTTGATTTTGAAAACAGAAAAAAAATTGACTATACAGGAGAAGAAGACGAAATAATTCAGAAAATAGAAGCCGGAGATGTTACATTTCCTCTGGAGAACACTTTAATTCAAGGAAGTAACACTCTTTTCGGAATACGAACCGATTTAAAATTCGGAAAATTTACCGTAACGAGCGTTTTTTCTCACCAAAGAGGCGAATCTAAAACAATTGAAGTACAAGGTGGAGCAGTTTTAAATGATTTTGAAATTTCTGCCAGTGAATACGAATCCGACAAGCACTTTTTCCTTTCGCATTATTTCAGAGATCATTACGAAGAAGCAATGGCTAATTTGCCAATAATAACAAGTCCTGTGAAAATAACTAGGATAGAAGTTTGGGTTACAAATAAAACTTCAGATTTTGAAAATGCAAGAAACATTGTTGCTTTTATGGACTTAGGAGAAAGTAATGGAAATATTTATGCAACAGCTTTGTTTAATCAAAATGGTGCACAACAATATCCAAGTAACAACACAAACACTTTGTATGAAATGATGACCACTACTTACAGTGGGATAAGAAATATTTCTGCAGCTTCAAATATTCTTACAGGCATTTCAGGGTTTTCAGAAGGAGTTGATTTTGTAAAACTTGAAAGTGCTAGAAAATTAAATTCAAACGAATATTCTGTAAATACCGAGTTAGGTTTTATTTCAATCAATTATCAACTTCGCTCCGGCGAAATTTTAGCAGTTGCATACGAATATACAATTGATGGAAAAACTTATCAGGTCGGAGAATTTTCAAATGATATAGAAGCGCCACAAACACTTATCTTAAAACTTTTGCGTGGACCGGCTGCTATACCTACTCTACCAACCTGGGATTTGATGATGAAAAATATTTACAGCCTAAATACTTATTCTCTTTCACCGGAAGATTTTCAACTTGAAGTATATTACAACAACGACAGAACAGGAACAGCAATCAACTACATTCCCGAAGGAGAAATAGCCAATCAACGTCTTTTAAAAGTATTAAATCTTGATAATGCAGACAATCAAGGCAATGCAAATCCCGATGGCTTTTTTGATTTTATGGAAGGAGTAACAGTTATTTCACAAAAAGGATCTATTATTTTTCCTGAACTTGAACCTTTTGGAAATTATTTAAAAGATCAAATTGGCAATAATCAAATTGCTCAAAAATACATTTTCACCGATTTGTATGACTCCACTCAATATATTGCTCAACAAAACGCCGTTAAAAATAAATTTTACTTGAGAGGTCGATATAAATCTTCCGGAGGTAGTCAAATTATGTTAAATGTAATGAACGTACCTCAAGGTTCTGTAAAAGTCACACAAGGAGGGCAAGAACTGAATGAAGGAACAGATTACACCGTTGATTACAACATTGGAAGCGTAACAATATTAAATGAGTCTTTGCTTAACTCAGGAATGCCGATTAAAATTTCGTTGGAAAGCAATGACATGTTTGGAATGACAACAAAAAGTCTTTTAGGCTCCCATTTTAACTACCAGTTTAATGAAAAATTTAATATTGGAGGAACAGTAGTACATTTGTCAGAATTGCCAGTTGATGTAAAAACAAGGTTTGGAACAGAACCAATTTCAAACACAATATACGGATTTAACACAAATTACTCCCGAGAAGTTCCTTTTTTAACACAAATGGTTGATTTTCTGCCTTTTATTGAAACAAAAGCACCTTCTAACTTCAATTTTACAGGAGAATTTGCCCAACTCATTCCGGGAAATCCAAGAGTTTTAGACAAAGAAGGAATTTCTTTTCTTGACGATTTTGAAGACAGTCAAACTGATATTGACTTAAAAGCTCCAAATGCATGGGTTTTAGCTAGTATTCCGCAAGGACAATCATTATTTCCCGAAGCAAAAGAAAACGCGACAACAATATCTGGATACAACAGAGCAAAACTTTCATGGTATGATATTAATGAAGATTTAGTTGCAATAAATAGCACAACCAGACCCGACTACATCTCAGTAGATGATGTTTCTAACCACTTAGTCAGACTTGTTTACGAAAAAGAGATTTTTCCTAACAAACAAAATTACGGGAACACTCCAACAAGAATGACTGTACTTAATTTAGCATATTATCCCGAAGAACGAGGTCCATATAATTTTGATACCGAAGGAGAACCTGGAATTTCAGAAGGTATTAATGAAAGCGGAGATCTTAACGCACCGGAAACCAGATGGGCTGGAATAATGAGAGATTTATATATCAACGATTTTGAAAGTTCAAATATTGGTTTTCTGGAATTTTGGCTATTAGACCCCTTTATTTATGATTCTTTATCAACAGGAGGCGATTTGTATGTTAATTTAGGTGATATTTCAGAAGATATTCTAAAAGACTCTCGAAAAAGTGTCGAAAACGGAATTCCTTATCCATCTGACCCAACAAAAATTGACACAACTCAATGGGGTATTGTCTCAAAAATTCAGGTAACCACTCGAAATTTCGACAATAATCCTGATGCTAGAGCAATACAAGATGCCGGTTATGACGGAATTCTAGATGACGCTGAAAAATCATTTTTTAATAATTATTTGCAAAAATTGGCTCAAATGTACGGAGTTAACTCATCTGTTTACCAGAAAGCCCTACAAGATCCTAGTAACGATAATTTCAAATATTTTATTGATGAAGAATATGACAATTTAAATGCTGATATCTTAGAACGCTACAAAGCATATAATGGCACACAAGGAAATTCTCCTACAAATACAGGAAATCAAAACTTCACATCAGTTTCTCAATTTCCTGATATTGAAGATGTTAACTCCGATAATACTCTTGATCTTTATGAAGCTTATTATCAATACAGAATACATTTAGAACCGGGGCAAATGAATGTTGGAGAAAACTATATCGTAAACAAAGTAGACGCCACAGTTCCAGCTTTACCAAACAAAGACAACACACAACATGTTACTTGGTATCAGTTTAAAATACCTATAAAATCTCCCGATCAAATAATAGGAACCGTTCAGGGCTTTA
Organism: Bacteroidales bacterium; assembly: GCA_016938685.1. Classification (GTDB taxonomy): domain Bacteria; phylum Bacteroidota; class Bacteroidia; order Bacteroidales; family JAFGUD01; genus JAFGUD01. The sequence continues at coordinate 28,044 of JAFGUD010000240.1, forward strand.
AATCAATAAGGTTTATCAGATTATTCATGACTAATTTTGAATCCCCTATTGTCTTACGTTTTGCCAAGATGAATCTTATTAAAGAAGAATGGAGACAATACGAAAACACCATTACTGAAGGAGGAGAAATTACTCCAACACCGGAACCCGAAGGAAATGGGACACTTGATATTTCTGTTGTAAATATTGAAGAAAGCACTCAAAAAGAACCAGTAAACTATATTTTACCTCCGGGAGTAACCAGAGAACAAGACTTTTTTGACCAACAAGCAAGAAAATTGAACGAACAGGCTATGACAATGAAAGTTGTTAATTTACCCGACGGAGAAGCAAAAGGAGTATACAAAAATCTTGACATTGATTTAAGAAAATTCAATAAGTTAAAAATGTTTGTTCATGCAGAAGCGTTAATTGACGAAGAACAATCCCTAAATGACGGTGACCTAAATATTTTTGTTCGTTTAGGTTCGGATTTCACCAATAATTATTACGAATATGAAATTCCGTTAAAAAAGACTCCTGCTGGTTCATATTCATCTACAGATGAAGATATTGAAGCTCCCGCAAGATATGTTGTATGGCCTTCTGAAAATGAAATGGATTTGTCGCTAGCACTCCTTCTGGAAGCTAAACAAATGCGTAATGAGGCAATGAGTCAAATAAACTCTAACGTGTCTCTAAACACACCATATTGGGTTTATGACGGTGAAAATAAAATAACTGTAATTGGAAATCCTAATCTTGCTAATGTTAAATCAATAATGATTGGTATTCGTAACCCGAAACAAGAAAATAATCTAAATAATGACGACGGACTTATTAAATCTGCAGAAATTTGGGTGAACGAACTTAGACTAACGGACTTTAACTCAGACGGAGGTTGGGCCGCAAATGCCAGAGTATCTGCAAACTTTGCTGATTTTGCAAATGTAACACTTTCCGGTTATACACATACACCGGGATTTGGAAGTGTTGAAAAAAGAGTGAACGAAAGATACGAAGATCAGGCTTTGGAATACGATTTAACAACTCAGGTTCAATTTGGTAAGTTTTTCCCGAAAGAATACGGCGTTTCAATTCCTTTGTATATGGGACTTGCAAGAAGCATTTCAAATCCTGAATACAACCCATTTGATCCTGATATAAAATTTAATGACGCTCTTTCGACATTAACTGATGATGAAAAAAGTTCGCTAAAAAATGCAGCTCAAACTTATACTCAACGAAGAAGTTTCAACTTAACAAATATTAGCATTCAGGGAAAACCTAAAAAAAATGTTAAAGGAGATGTTGGAAATAGAGTAAACAAAAAAAGTGGAAATAAAACTAAAATTACTCCTCCATGGAAAATTTCAAATTTTTCTGCGTCTATTGCTTTTAATGAAACTTATAGCAGAACTCCGATAATTGAGTTTCATAAACAACAAAATTTCATGCAAAGTTTTAACTACAACTATTCTCCAAACCCTAAAGTTGTAAAACCTTTCAAAAAAGTTAAGTTTCTAAATCACAAAGCATTAAGATTAATCAAAGATTTTAACTTTTATTATTTACCAACTCGTGTTAGTTTCACTTCGGAAGTAAACAGACAATACATTACTTTTAAGAACAGAGAAATAAGTGATGCAGATATTAATTTACCAACATCATATCAAAAGAACTTTTTATGGGCAAGAAATTACGACGTAACATATAAGTTAAGCAATTCTTTACGACTTGATTTTACTGCAACAAACTCATCAAGGGTAGAACCTGATGGTTGGAACGAAACTTTATTCCAAAAATGGGGAGTAAGACATCCTTCAGATACTGTTTTATTAAACATTTATGATTTGGGCAGAAACACAGATTATAACCAACAAGTAAGGGTAAATTACCGAGTGCCGATTGACAAAATACCATTATTAGGTTGGACATCACTTACAGCAGACTACAATACAGATTATGACTGGCGAAGAGGACAAGACCCATATACAATAGAAGCAACAGACACAACAGACGCGCATATTGTTGATTTTGGAAACGCAATTCAGAATGCAGCTACATTAAGGCTAAATGGTCGTTTAGATTTTATTAAACTATACAACAGCGCAAAATATTTGAAAAAAGTAAATTCCAGATTCACAAAAAATGGAAGAACTCCTGTCAAAAGAGAAGACAAAGACGTAAGTTTTACTTCTGAAATCAGATTAAAAAAAGGTGTGCCGGTATACATCACACACAATATGAAAACCGAAAACATCACAAAATTTGAAGTCAAGACACAGGACGGAAAACCAATAAAATCAGAAAATTACGAAATAGTAAACGCAAACAGAATAAAATTCACGCCGGATACAACACTCAACAACGTTAAACTTGTAATTCAAGGTAAAAAGCAAATGAATGAAAATATTTTTATCATTGCTTCTGATTACACATTAAAAACAATGATGATGCTTCAAGGAGTTTCTATTAACTACAAAAAAGCAGGCGGAACACTTATTAATGGCTATCGACCAAATGCAATTTTATTTGGAAGTCAAAAAGTTAACAATGAACTTGCCCCAGGCTGGGAATTTATTACAGGTTTGCAAGACAGATTAATAGTTGATGAATTTGCTCAACGCAATTGGCTAACGGAGGATACCCTTTTCAATTTGCCTGTAAATTTCACAGAATCAGATGAAATAAGAGTAAGAGTAAATGTTGAACCAATCAATAATCTTAAAATTGATTTTAATTTTCAAAGAAACATTACTCTTAACGAATCCATCTATGGTTACACTGAAAATGGAAGCTTTACAGAACAAACAAAAATGAAAGACGGAAACTTCTTCATTTCGTTCAATACAATACTTTCAGCTTTTGACAATATTGATTCAAGTGCCAATTTTTATTCAAAGTATTATGAAAACTTTTTAAACGGAAGACAAGATATTGCTTATGAATTGGCAAGACAAAGAAGCGAAGCAGCTGTTGGCTACGTTTTTGACACTTATGTTGACACTCTTGGACACAGATATCCTGTTGGTTACAGTCATACTTCGCAAGACGTGCTTTTATTGTCATTTTTATCTGCTTATTCAGGTATTTCTGTAGATAAATTAGGATTTAATCCGTTTTTAGCAATTCCACTACCCGACTGGAGATTAACTTTTGACGGTTTATCAAATTTACCGTTTGTAAAAAATTACGTCAAAAAAATCAGCTTAACTCATGCTTATTCTTCAACTTATGGTGTCAATAATTTCAATTCAAATCCCAATTACAATTTCTATATGTACGACGAATTAGGCACCAGTGATGCGATGTATGAAACGAACGGTTTATTTATTCCTCAATATGAAATCAGCGGAATAATGATAAGTGAAAAATTCACACCATTCTTTGGCTTAGATATTACTTGGATGGGACCATTAAGCACTAGATTTGAATACAAAAGAGCCAGAGATTTATTCTTAAGTTTCAGTAATAATCAAGTAAGGGAAAGACATAACAACTCGTTTACTTTTGGTGGAGGCTACACTTTTAAGGAATTAAAAATGACAATAAATGTTGGAGGCAAACCTCAAAAATTAAACAGCGACTTAAATTTAAGACTTGACTTTACCAAAGGACATGATATTGAAATTTACAGAAAAATAGTAGAGAATATTTCTCAGGAAAATACCGAAAGAGATAATTTTAGTCTAACTTTTACTGCAGATTATTCAATCAATGACAAATTAAGCATACAATATTACTATAATCATTCTGTAATGGAAACAAATACAAATTACAGAACAACCAATGTTCAGACCGGTTTCAAAATAAGATTTGCATTAACACCATAAAAAAAGTTGTTAAAATTTTTCTTTTTAAAAATCGATAATTACATTTGCACTATCAATATTTTATAAACATTTAAAAAATAAAAAAATGGCTTACGTTATTTCTGACGATTGTACCGCTTGTGGATCTTGCATTGACGAATGTCCTGTGGAAGCAATAAGCGAAGGTGATATCTATTCAATTGACGCTGATCTTTGTACTGACTGTGGCGCATGCGCTGATGTTTGTCCTGTAGAAGCTATCAGTCCAGCTTAATCACCTGATTAACAAACAAAAAAAACGCTCTTTTCGAGCGTTTTTTTTATTGAAGAATTATTTTCTGACTAAACAGAGAATCGTGGGTTTTCATAACCAAAATATAAATTCCTTTTGGCAACACACCCAAATTTTGCTCATTTTGTGATGGAATAATTTTAGAAACAAATCTACCTTCGATATCATAAATCAAAATTGTTTCAATTTTTTTATAATCAGGCAGATAAATTATTCCGGTTGAAGGATTAGGATAAACCTGCATTTGTTCGTTTACCTCTAAAATATCAGAATAGCCATTTATTATCACTGTCCAATCTTCGATAATTGTATCAACCTCAGCAACAACATTATAAACAAAAATTGTATCGGAAATATCTACAGGTGTTTTACCTGAAATTTGGATTTCACTATTTTTTAAAACTGTAGAATTAGAAGAAACAATAAAAAACGCAGTATAAACAGAATCAAGTTCTTTTGTTCCAATATCGACAGTAATTAATTTATTTTGAATATCTACAATTCCCGGAAAAGTATCATTAGCAGTTCTTAATTCATAATAACTAAAAACAGTTCCTTCACACAATCTAGGATTAAGTCCCCAATACAATAAAGTATCTCTTATTAAATAAGCACCACTTGAAAAAAGAGTAGTATCGTAAATCACTTTGTTATTTGGGTCAATAAACACAAAATAAGGAGTCCAAGGAACTTCAAGCAATTCAGCTATATCAGCTCCACCACCTTCTCCACTAACAGCAGGAGCATTCAAATGATAATTCTGAGTAAATTGAAAAACTTCTTCATCAGTGCTTGTTTCGTAAACATTCATCGCCACAAAAAAAGCATCACCACAATTGCATCCAAAATAACGATGCATTGTATCCACATAAGGTGCTACATCATGACAGCTTGAACAACCATTATTAAAAAAATCGATTATGATATATTGACCATAGGAAGTTATGCTGTCACTTGTGTAATAATTTCCGAAAATATCTGTAAATTTCAAGTTAATAGCCTTTTGAGAAAAAACATTTCCCACAATTATAATAAAAAATATTATTAGTATAGTTCTAATTTTCATACATATAAAGATTTAGATGTTAATAACTACAAGATATAGTGAAAAAAAATAGTTGCAATTTTTCTCCAAAAATAAAACTTTTATCTTAAATTTGTTCTTGGCTAAAAAGGCTAAACATACTATCTTATAATCATTTAAACCAAAAACATGATTTTACTAGAATTCGAAGAAACACTAATTGACCTGTATGAACAACTCGAAAAACTTAGAGAAATAGGCGAACACTCAGAAATAGATATAAGTGCAACAGTCAAAGAATTAGAAGATAAAATTACAGGGAAAAAGAAAGAAATTTATTTTAATTTATCTCCTTGGCAAAAAGTACAAATTTCCAGACATCCCGAAAGACCTTATACTTTGAGTTACATAAATGCAATTACCAACGGGGATTTTATTGAATTGCACGGAGACAGAAATGTTAAAGACGACAATGCAATGATTGGTGGATTTGGTAGCATTGATGGTCAAACAGTTATGTTTATCGGACAACAAAAAGGCGAAAACACAAAACAACGACAGTACAGAAACTTTGGAATGGCGAACCCCGAAGGATACCGTAAAGCATTACGTTTGATGAAACTTGCCGAAAAATTCAACAAACCAATCGTTACTTTAATTGACACTCCCGGAGCATTTCCAGGACTCGAAGCCGAAGAAAGAGGACAGGCAGAAGCAATTGCAAAAAATCTTTTTGAAATGTTCAGAGTAAAAGTTCCAATTATTGTAATTATTATTGGCGAAGGAGCTTCCGGCGGAGCAATTGGAATTGGAGTTGGAGACAAAGTTTACATGCTTGAATATACTTGGTACTCAGTTATTTCACCAGAATCATGTTCTCAAATTTTATGGAGAAGCTGGGATTACAAAAAAGAAGCTGCGCAAGCTCTAAAACTTACAGCTGATGATATGCAAAAGAACAAACTTATAGACGGAATAATAAAAGAACCATTTGGTGGCGCACATAATAACCCTGATGAAATTTTTGCAACAGTTAAAAAAGTAATTATTGAAGATTTAGCAAAATTATCAACAAAAAAACCAGATGAACTAACAAATGAAAGAATTAAAAAATTCACCGAAATTGGTCAATTTCAAGAAAAAGAATTTTAGGAAATTCACAACACACAAGAACTCAAATTAAATCAACTTATATCAGACAACACACACATTTTAGGCACAAAAAAATGGCAAAACAACAAGAAAACAATGAATTAAACAGAATACCTCCACAAGCAGTAGATGTTGAAGAAGCTGTTTTAGGAGCAATTATGGTAGAACCGGGAAGTGACATTTCTATTGTCGAAACACTCAAACCCGAAAGTTTCTACAAAGAAGCACATCAAAGAATTTTCAGAGCAATAGTTCAGCTTTCTTCCGAACATTTACCTATTGACCAACTTACAATTGTTGATCAACTAAGAAAAAATGAAGACTTAGACTTTGTTGGTGGACCATATTACGTCAATTTATTAGCTAGTAAAGTAGGTTCGGCTGCTCACTTAGAGTATCACGCAAAAATAGTTGCCGAAAAATACATCAAGCGAGAAATTATTAGCATTGCAAATAAAATGCAAACAAAAGCTTATGAGCCCGGAGAAGACGTTCAGGATTTATTGGAGTTTTCCGAAAAAAAGATTTTCGACTTAGCATTTGAAAACATCAAATCTTCGTCAAAAGCATTGGAACAACTTATTCATGACGCAATTAACAGAATAGAAGAATTAGGAAAAAGAGAAACAACACTTAGTGGAGTTCCCTCCGGTTTTCCTTCCTTAGACCGTGTTACTTCCGGTTGGCAACGATCAGATTTAGTTATAGTTGCAGCGCGTCCTTCAATGGGTAAAACTGCTTTTGTACTTTCCATGGCTAGAAACATGGCAGTGGACCACGGAGTTCCCGTAGCTATATTTTCGCTGGAAATGTCTGGCATTCAGCTTGTTACGAGGCTAATGGTTGGAGAAACAGAAATAAGTTCTGAAAAACTAAGAACAGGAAAACTTGAAAACCATGAATGGAGACAATTAGAAGAAAAAATCAAACCCTTAGAAAAAGCCAAAATATTTATTGACGACACACCAGCAATTTCTTTGATAGAATTACGAGCAAAATGCAGAAACCTAAAAATTCAACAAGGAATAGAACTTGTCGTAATTGATTACCTTCAACTTATGACCGGACCACCGGAAACAAGAAACAACAGAGAACAAGAAGTTAGCACCATTTCAAGAGGTTTAAAAGCAATTGCAAAAGAGCTTGAAATTCCGGTAATTGCATTATCTCAGTTAAACAGATCAGTTGAATCAAGAACAGACAAAAGACCACAATTATCCGATCTTAGAGAATCAGGAGCAATTGAGCAAGATGCCGATATTGTTACATTCATTCACAGACCTGAAAAATACGGTATTCTAACAGATGACAATGGCAATTCATTACAAGGCTTAGCCGAAATCATTATTGCAAAACACCGTAACGGAGCAGTAACAGATGTTCATCTGAAATTTATTGATTACATGGCCAAATTTACTGAGCCTGATACTCCAATTGATGATAATTTTGATGGCGGAGAATTGACTCTTTCTTCGAAAATGAATGACGATTCTACTTTTGAAGGCACAAACTTAAATGACAATTTTAATAATTCTACTCCGTTCTAATTTTATAACCTAAAAAAACTATGCTATGAAAACAAAAAAACTAATAATCTTTCTATTATCAATTTTTCTCTCATTTTACACTTATGCTCAAGAACCCGAAGGAGATGCAACAGACGACGATGGCCAAGATTTTGAAATAGCAGACGTACATCACATTTCTGAAGGAATTGGCGGGAATTTCAACTTCACAAATATTGGAGATCAATATTTAATTGGTGCTAGATTTAAACCTGACCTTTCTTTTGGCAAACTCGGTTTTGGACTTGATGTTCCAATTATGGTAGACCTCACAACAGGAAAAGTCAGAGTAGATGAATTTCAAGACGGAATTGGTGCTTTACGTATTATCAAATACGTAAGATGGGGAGTAAAAAAACGTGACGATGTTTATTTCAGAATAGGCGAACTTAGAGACGGACAACTGGGTTTTGGAGCATTAATATCCGATTATAATAACTCAATTAGTTTTGAAAAAAGAAAACTTGGTTTTGAATTTGACTTTGTTTTTAAGAAAAAATTTGGAATAGAATTACTGTACAGCGATATAAATTTCAACTCTTTCACAATGTTAGGAATTCGTCCTTATTACAAACCATTTGGAGCGACTGAAATTCCTATCATTAGAACATTTGAACTTGGTTTGGGATATGTTACCGACCATGACCAAACTGTTCTTACTCAAAATGATATTGATTTTTATAGAAAAAACTACTTTCTGGACAAAGGAATTAACAGTTTCTCTGCTGATTTAGGACTTTATTTATTAAATTTCAAATGGTTAAGATGGAGCGTTTATGGACAAGGCGGATACACACCTAAAATAAAATCAGACACATTACAATCTTATATTGCTGCATTTCCAAACGATGAACATTTGCAGAATTATTCAGCCGGAATGGGTTGGGCATTTGGTAGTGATTTCAAATTCAATTTCTTAGGTAATTTACTTAAAATAAATTATAGGGCAGAACGATTTTGGAATTCTGATTATTATGTTTCAAGGTTCTATAATTTCACTTATGAATTGAACAAAGACAACAGAATATTGCAACAAGTCTATTCACAAAAAACAGATGGAATGTACATGAAACTTGGGATTTCTATTTTAGATAAAATCATTTTACATACAAATATTATTTTTGAAGATGAATTTAATTCAGCACACCCGGCAGAATTATATTTTGGATTAGACCTATCAAATTTATTCAAAAAAGTAACATTTTACACATCTATGAATCAAGGACATATAACAAATCTGTCTGATATTTACAAATTTTCTGACGAAACAATGTTTGAAACATTATTAGCCTGGACTTTTTATACTGTTCCTGTTATCAATCTTCAATTTACAGCCGGTGTAGACTTTAAATGGACTTATGCATTTTTATCAGATCAAAATTTTGAAGCAACACACTATGTTTCTCCTTTTTTCTCAATAAATCTCCCACTAAACAAAGAAGAAAAACAACCAGAAGAAAACGAATTATAAAAAAAAGTAACCCCGAAAAATTTCGGGGTTGTTTTTTTTAGGGTTTTATTTAATTTCGCAAAAAAAAATGACTAAATTAAGCGTAAACATAAACAAGATTGCAACACTTAGAAACGCCAGAGGAGGCGATATTCCTAACGTTGTAGAAGCTGCTATAAATGCAGAAAGATTTGGGGCACAAGGAATTACAGTTCACCCAAGACCAGACGAAAGGCATATTAGATATTCTGACGTTTATGATTTAAAAAAAATAGTATCAACAGAATTCAACATCGAAGGTTATCCAAATGAAGAATTCATTAAACTAGTTCTTGAAGTTAAGCCACATCAAGTAACTTTGGTTCCTGACCCTCCCGATGCTCTAACTTCAAATGCTGGTTGGGATACAATCAAAAATCATGACTTTTTAAAACAAGTTATCAAGAAATTTCACACAAGCGGAATAAGAACTTCGATATTTATTGAAACAAATATTGAAAACATTAAATATGCAAAAGAGACAGGAACAGACAGAGTTGAATTATACACAGAACCTTATGCAACAGATTATCCCGAAAACAAAGACAAAGCAATCGACTCATTTGTTAAGGCTGCAAATTATGCAAACCAAATAGGGCTTGGAATTAATGCCGGACACGACCTAAGTCTTGAAAACCTGGAATTTTTTATAAAAAAAATACCATTTTTGAAAGAAGTATCAATTGGTCATGCATTAATATCTGATTCTCTTTATTTTGGTTTTGAGAATACTATACAAATGTACTTAAAGAAAATTCATAATGGTTTAAATTAAAATGGATGATATATACAAAACAATATCAGCACCATCTGAAGGTTTTTTCAAAGACAGATTGAGTAAATTTTATGCCTTTGCTTACCCTGTGAATAATGAAGAGCAGATAAGAGAAATACAAAAAGAATTGCGGAAGAAGTTTCACGACGCCAGACATCATGTTTACGCTTTTATTTTAGGAAAAGAAAAAGAAAACTTCAGGTACAGTGATGACGGAGAACCGGCAAATTCATCAGGACCACCAGTTCTAAATGCAATCAAATCATTTGATTTAACAGATATTTTGGTAGTTGTAATAAGATATTTCGGCGGAAAAAAATTAGGAGTTCCAGGATTGATAAATGCTTACAGAACAGCAGCTGAAGAAGCTTTAACTAACGCAAAAATTTTAGAACAACAATCAGAAACAACGTTAACATTAAATTTTGAGTATTCTCAAATAAATCGAGTAATGTATATTTTAAAGAAAGAAGAAATAAATATTATTTCTCAAAATTTTTCACAAAGCTGCGAAATAAAGTGTTCAGTTAGAGATAGTAAGTTTGAAGAAATTAAAAAATTTCTTGATAACATTGGGGTAGAAGTAAAATAAAAAAAGGCTTTATAAGCCTTTTTTATTTAGACAAAATATCTATAATTTTTTCAACAGCAGAAGGCTGAAAAACAGCATCGTAAGCAATAATATCAACTAGTTTTTGTTCAAATATTTTTTCAGAATTCTCGATACAAATAATCTCATCATATTCTTTTAAATCGTCCATAAAAACAAATAATTTATATTGAGAATTTTCCTTTAAGTCAGAATAAACATCAATATCAAAAGTTGAAGTACCAACAGCAATTAAATTAATATTCTCGTAAGGCTTAACTTTTTCAATATCAGTTAACCAAGACATCAAATCAGGATTTTCAATTGAAAGAATAACCTCCATCGATTTATCTCTCTTAGCTAAAATAGAGTTTAAAGAATCAAAAGCAGCTATAATACTTTGTTCATTTTGCATTTTATGAAAAATAATCAAATCTACTCTTCCTGCTAAAAGAGCTTTAATCTGCTCAGAATAAATACTCTGAACAAAATCCAAATCCAAATCATTTGGCAAACTGGATACGCAACCGGCAGCATATCGAGGTTTATTTCTGGTAATTGAAGAATATTTAGAAACTTTATCTCTGGCTATTTTAGCACTTGCAAGGTTTAATTCATAAGTAATATCTTCTAATCCAAATTCTTTTAAGTGAAAACGATTAGCTTTTGAAGTATTTGTAACAATAATATCAGCTCCGGATTTTAGAAATCTTTCATCAATTTCGCTAATTACCTGGGGCTTAGTTAACGACAGAATATCATCAAACCCAAGTAAAGTATGATCTAATTTTGCAAATCTTTCTCCTTTGTAATCTCTCTCTTTTAGAGAATATTTCTTAATAATTTGTTCTTTGCTGCCAATCATTACTAAAACAGATGACTCTAATGTTTCTGTTATATTTTTCTTCATCACTTATATTTTGAAATGTAAAACAATCTTTTCATTAAGTACAAAAATTTTGCCATAAAAAATAAAAACCCTCTAAAAAGAGGGCTTAATATTATGGATTCAATCTGCCATACATTCTTGGGAATGGAATTGTTTCACGAATATGTTTTGTGTTTGTTATCCAACCAACAAACCTTTCCAAACCAAGTCCAAAACCTGAATGAGGAACAGAACCATATTTTCGCAGGTCTAAATACCAATCAAATACTTCTTCCGGTAAATTATGTCCATGAATTCTATCCAATAAAACTTCCAAATCAGTTTCTCTTTCGCTACCTCCTACTATTTCACCAAAACCTTCGGGAGCAAGCACATCAACACCTTTTACTAAGTTATCATTATCTTCAGCTCTTTTCATGTAGAAAGCTTTAATATCTTTAGGCCAGTTATAAACCATAATAGGCAACGAAAACATTCGTGTTAAAACAGTTTCATCTGCTCCACCAAAATCATTTCCATATTTAAAATTTTTGGCACTGTTAAGATATTCAGGAATATGAGATAATTTTTCTTCCAAGTCTTTTAACTCATTTTTAAAAGTGTCTATTTTATTCTGAACAAAGTTTTTCTTTCCTTGTTTAATATTTGGATCTTCGAGTATTTCTTCTCTTTCGGCAATTTCTTTTTTAACAATAACAATTTTCTCTTCAAGTTCTTTTTTATCTTTATTCAACAAATCAATTGAAGTAATACCGTTAACTTCTTTTCTTCCATTAAGAATTTCTACAGCTTCATCATAAGAAATTCTAGGGAATTTTTCAGAAACAACTTTTCCTAAAATATCAAAATCTCTGTCAAGCACTTCCAGTTCAAGTTTGCATCTTTCGGTAACTTCTTTAACAACAGATTTTATAAATTCTTCGATTAAATCCATATTCATTTCGTTATCGAAAAAAGCCATTTCAGGTTCAATCATCCAAAACTCAGATAAATGACGACGAGTTTTAGATTTTTCGGCTCTAAAAGTAGGTCCAAAAGTATAAATTCTGCCCATTGCCATAGCCATTGCTTCGCCATATAATTGACCAGATTGAGTTAAATATGCAGGACGATCGTAAAAATCAGTTTCAAACAAAGTAGTTGTTCCTTCAACAGCATTTCCGGTAAAAATAGGAGCATCCATCTGCATAAAACCTTGTTTTTGGAAAAAATTATGGATTCCGTAAATAATGCTATTTCTAACACGCATTATTGCCCATTGTTTTTTGGAACGCAACCATAAATGACGATTATTCATTAGAAATTCAACACCATGAGCTTTATTTGTAATTGGAAAATTATTATCATTTAGATGGATTAAATTCAAATTAGTAACATGTAGTTCGCTACCGCCAATTTGACGATCATCTTTTACTACTTTACCTGTTAACTCAACTGAACTTTCCTGAGTCAACTTACGAGCTGTTTCATACATTTCAGCCCCAATTTTTTCCTCATCAACAATACATTGCACAAAACCGGTACCATCTCTAAGTATAAGAAATTCAATACCTTTACTGCTTCGTTTGTTGATTACCCATCCCTTAAGAGTAACATCTTTTCCGTGATGAGATTTTAAATCAGAAATGTAAACCATCGCTTAAAAATTTAATGATTAAATAATAATTATCCAAATGTTTGGCAAATGTATAACAATTTGAGTAATTTTACTAAAACAATAACTTCAAAATAATGCTAAAATTTTTTCTATCAATCATTTTACTAGTTACATGCTTTTGTGAAATATCAGCTCAATATTTCCAAAACTATGAAAAAGTTTATAGAAATTTTTCAGACAGTATAAGCTGGCAAAAAATTTATTTACACACAGACAAAAACAATTATTCCTCAAATGAAACAATTTGGCACAAAGCCTATTTATTTGATTCAAAGAATAATTACCTTGACTCAACAAAACAAATAATTTATATAGAACTTATAAGTCCCGAAGAAAAAATAGTTTACGCAAAACAATACCTTTGTGGAAATGGAACAACATACGGGAAAATATTTATCCCCGATTCTCTTTTATCAGGCAAATACCAACTAAGAGCTTTCACTGAAAACATGAAAAATTTCTCGTCTTTATTCTACTTCTGCAAAACAATTTCAATAGAAACAAAAAACAAACTATACAAAAATGAATACCGAATAAAAGACAAATCGCAAAAGAAAAAACAAAATCAAATTTTTTGCGACATGAGTTATTCTTCTCAAAATTTAGTAGCTGGTATCGACAACAAAATTATTTTTAATTGTTTTGATTATATGGGAAATCAGCTAGATTGTAACGCAAGAATAATTTCAAATAAAAGGAAACATTTATATGAGTTATACCCTATAAACGACAATTTTGTAGAACTTAAACCTATTGAAAATGAAAAGCTCAAAATAGTATTTACTTCAAATAATTATAAAAAAAGAAGAATAAAATTAAATAAAGCCGAAAATTCAGGAATCTCAATTAACACAAATCAACAAAAAGAATCCTTGACAATAAATTTCATTTCAAACTACCCAAAAACAAAAGACACTCTCAGCAGGACTTATTATATTATTGTTGAAAAAAACGGAAAAATATATTCCAAAAAAGAAGCAGAAGTTTTTGAAAAAGAACAACTTTCAATAGATAACAAAGAACTTCCAAAAGGAATTAGTCGATTAGTCATTTTCAATAAAAATTATGAAAAGATTTTCGAACAACAAATCTATATTGAGCCTAAAAAACCAGATTTCATTGTAGAAACAAGTAGAATAAATGACACCCTGAACGTTCACATAAAAATTACAAAATCAAATTTTGCTAACATTTCCATTTCTCTAACTAAAGACACTTCAAAGAACACAAACATTTTTGATTATTACTATTTCTTTTCAGGCATCATATCAACGTCATTAAATAGATTTATAAACACAAACACAGAACAGAAACAAAATTTAATAATAACAGAAACAAAGTTTAAGTACTCTGCTGATTATGAAGACCTTTTAAACACGAACTATAAAAAACACAAAGAAAAAACTGGAGTAACAATTTCAGGAAGAGTAAGCAATATATTAGAAAAGGTTCCTGCAAAAAATGCAAGTTTAAGCCTTACAATATTAAATTCATACAATGATGTTTTTTACACCACAACAGATGAAAACGGTTTTTTTAAATTTGAAAACCTTATTTATCCTGACAGTATAGAGTTTTTAATTGAGGCTCAAACACAACAGGGGAAAAAACATGTTGTTATTTTTCTTGATAATTATGACACATCTGACATCTATTTTAATGAAAATCAAAATGAAATAAAAAAATTTAAACTTAAAAAAAGTCAAGAAAAAAAAGTCAAGAAAAGAACTACAATACATTCAAACGCAGACCAAATAATTTATTTTGATGAAATCAACACTGCTTCGACATCTAATCCACTAGAAGTACTGCAAGGAAGAGTACCCGGTTATGACACGCAGGGAGAAAGTTCTTTATTGAGGGGATTTACGTCGATAACACAATCAAATGAACCTCTGTATCTTATTGATGATATTCCGACAAATGCTTCTGCTGTTTCAAATTTGAACATAGATGACATCGACAGAATAGAAATTATCAAAAATGCGAGTTATTCAGCAATATATGGTCAAAGAGGCTCCAATGGAATAATTGCAGTATATACAAAACAGGGATACAACATAATTTGGGGTAAAATATATTCCAAAACAGCAGGTATTTCACAAAAAATATTTTTTGAAAAAGACACTACAAAATCGCTGAATAAAACAGTATTTTGGAATCCAGAGATTAAAATTAACACCAAAGACACAATTATTAAAATACCACTTAATAAAATTGACAGTAATTTCGTTTTAAACATTCAAGGTGTTGATAACTACGGTTTCCCCTTATTTTCAACCAATTATATTAAATAAAAAATTTGAAAAAATCTCACAATTATTTATTTTTGCTAAAATTTCATAATTAGAAAATAATAAAATGAAAAAACTTTCCATATTTATCGTTTTGCTGTCAATATTGAGCACATCGCTTTTTAGTCAGAAAAACACATTCTACTCGCTTTCAGATGCAATAGCTCATCCTGCTGATGTTATAATTTTGGATTTAGAAGACGAAAACTTGTCTGCATTTCCTGATGCTATTTTAGAATTTAAAAATTTAAAAACACTAAATCTAAAAAACAACAACATTACCACTATTCCTGGCAATATTAACAAATTACAAAACTTAGAAGTCCTTCTTTTAGACTATAATCAAATTTCAGCTTTGCCAGAAAGCATCGGCGAATTACCTAAATTACAAGCATTAACACTTTCAAATAATAAAATAAAAACCATCCCGGCAAGTATCTCAAAATTAACAAATTTGATATATTTATCTTTAGCAAATAATCAAATTACAACTTTCCCTGAACATATTTGCACACTTACAAAATTAGAACAACTGGATTTAAGTTATAACAATATTTCAACTCTACCTACGGAATGCACCAATATTCCTACTTTAAGCTCATTTTATCTATCGAACAATAAATTCACAACATTTCCAACAGTTTTGACGCAAATAACTTCTTTAAATTTTCTTATTTTAGACGATAACGAAATTCAAAACATACCACCGGAAATAACAAAAATGAAATCGTTAAGAAATTTTCATATTGCCAACAATAAACTAACTTATTTACCAGTTGAAATTGGACAAATGGAAAACCTTGAATATCTGTATTTGAATTACAACAAAATAGCCAAAATCCCCACAGAAATAGGAAGCCTCAATAAACTTAAATTCATAGACTTATCTAACAATCTTATTGTTAACATTCCGGCAAGTTTAGCTTTACTTGCAGAGTGTGAAGAAATAAATCTTTGTTCTAATAAGATTTATGAACTTCCAAAAGAATTTGCAAACTCACCAAAACTGAGAAAAATAGGAATAACAAACAACACAATGGTTCAGATTCCAAGTTCATTGAGCAAGTACATTATTTACTAAAAAACAAAAAATGATTATTATAGGAGTTGATCCTGGTACAAATATGTTAGGATATTCAATTGTTGACACGTCAGAAAATAAACCAACAATTGTCGTTTCCGGAAAATTAAACTTATCAAAAGTTGAAAACCCATATTCAAAGCTTGAAAAAATTTACGAAAAGATAACTTCATTAGTCAAAGAATATTCACCCGAAACAATGTCAATCGAAGCTCCTTTTTTTGGGAAAAATGTTCAATCAATGTTAAAACTGGGACGAGCACAAGGAGTTGCAATTGCAGCAGCATTTGGACAAGGTGTTGAGGTTTTTGAATATTCACCAAGAAAAATAAAGCAATCAATTACAGGCAACGGAAACGCATCAAAAGATCAAGTTGCTCAAATGATAAAAAGTATTCTAAATCTTAAAACATTACCCGATTCTTTTGATGAAACAGATGCTATTGCTGCTGCGTTATGTCATTTTTATCAAAATAGTAAAGTATCTACAAAAAAATCTTATAACGGCTGGAAAGATTTTATTTCACAAAACCCCACCAAATTAAAATAAATGCAACACAAACCTTTTTCTGATGAGTATTTTATGCAAATTGCTATAAACGAAGCAAAAAAAGCATTTGAAAACGACGAAGTTCCGGTTGGAGCAATTGTAGTACTCAACAACCAAGTAATAGCAAAAGCGTACAATCAAACAGAAATTCTCAACGATCCTACTGCTCATGCCGAAATGCTTGCAATAACTTCTGCTAATCAGTTTTTAGGTTCCAAATATCTTACAGACGCTCGTTTATACGTAACTCTAGAACCCTGTATTATGTGTTCGGGAGCAATTTTTTGGAGTAAAATTTCAGCATTAATTTATGGTGCTTCTGACATCAAAAACGGATTCATGAAAATTGAAAACAACCTAAACCAGAACATAACATTATCACATCCAAAACTAATTATTAAAGGAGGTGTACTTGAAGAAGAAGCCTCAATTCTTATGAAAGATTTTTTCAAGAAAAAAAGAAAATTCTAAAAAAATTATTCCGAACAATTTTTACAAATATCTATTTCTTTTCTAATTGTTAAAAGCTTATTAGCAAACATCTTAAAGCTATCGTTTTTACAAATTGATTTAACATCTGAATCTCTAATATTACCAAATGAATATTCTGCATCTTTGTCAAAACAGCAAGGCAAAATATTTCCATCCCAAGTTATAACAACAGAGTTCCACAAACGCCAACATCTATTTTTTATCTTATTTTTTAAAATCCATTTTTCATTTGATTTTTTGTAACGACTATATTTAGGATTTTCCGGTATAAATTGATTATCATTTTCAAAATCATAAATTTGAGCAGATTTGAAACTTAATTTATCTACTTTCAAACTTTTTGCCAACCTCTTAACTTCATGAATTTGATGTTCATTCGTCTTTAAAACTAAAAATTGTAATTCAATGTAAGGTTTCAAACTCTTCTTTTCTTTTCTTATCGATACCAAATTCCGAATTCCTTCTAAAACAACATCAATATTTCCGTTAATACGATACTTAGAATAAGAATCTTGCGTTGTACCATCTAATGAAATAATTAATTTATCAATACCTGAATTCAATATTTTTAAACAATTATCTGTACTTAAAAAATGTCCATTAGTTGAAGTTGTTACAAAAATTTTTTTCCTGTCAGCATATTCAATCAACCTAAATATGTTTTTGTTCAAAAAAGGTTCTCCTTGAAAATATAAAAATAAATTCAGCAAATATTTTGCAGATTGGTCAATAATTTCATGATAAAGTTCCTCATTGATGCTTCCTTTTTTTCTTTTTAAAACGCCTAAACCAACAGGACATTCCGGACATTTGAGATTGCAAGTATTATTTGGCTCAACAGACATAGAAAAGGGAAAGCCAGACCTCCAAACAACGTTTATCACTATTGAAATAAAATAAGAAAAAAGCACTTTTAAATAGTTTATCAACTTCCAGAAACTAAGCTTTTTAACAAAGATTATAAATATCCTCAAATTCATTAATAATTTTTTTGTAATTTTACACACAATTTTCAAAAATAAGAAAAATGGACAAAAATAAATATGAATTACTCAGCAAAATAAACTTTCCGTCTGATTTAAAAGAACTTTCAGAAGAAGAATTAGTGAAATTATCGGAAGAAATTCGCCATTTTTTAATTCATCAACTTTCTACTACTCCCGGACATTTTGGAGCAAGCTTGGGAGTTGTTGAATTAACAATTGCTCTTCATTATATTTTTGACACACCAAACGATAAAATAATTTGGGATGTTGGTCATCAGGCATATATACATAAAATTTTAACAGGCAGAAAAGATAAATTTAACACTCTAAGAAAACTTCACGGATTAAGTGGATTTCCTAACATATTCGAAAGTGAATATGACGCTTTTACCGTTGGACATTCTTCAACATCTATTTCAGCAGCACTTGGAATGAGCATTTCATCACAAATGCAAAATACAAATAATCAAGCAATTGCAGTTATTGGAGATGGAGCAATGACCGCCGGACTTGCTTTTGAAGGAATAAATAACGCAGCTGAATCTAACGCAAACATTCTGATAATACTTAATGACAACGATATGGCTATTGACCCGAGTGTTGGCGCATTGAGTAAATATTTCACCAGATTTACCGCGTCTAAACGTTACAATAAATTAAAAGAAGACATTTGGAATAAATTAGGTAAATTGAAAAAAGTTGGAGAAAGAACCAGAGAATTTATTAGAAAAGTTGACACAAGTATAAAAGTCTCTATTTCAGAAGGAAGCAATTTTTTTGAAGGAATGGGACTAAGATATTTCGGACCAATTGACGGACATTGTATGCATGATTTACTTGAAGTTCTTGGAGATTTAAAAGAAGTTAAAGGTCCTAAAATATTACACATTAAAACACAAAAAGGTAAAGGATATAAATTTGCAGAAGAAAATCAACCGGCATGGCACGCAACAAGTGCGGCATTCGATATAGAAACAGGAAAAATAATAAATGACGACACAAGCCCTAAGCCACCAAAATTTCAAGACGCTTTTGGAGAAACACTTATAGAACTCGCCGAAATAAACGAAAAAATAGTTGGAGTTACTCCTGCGATGCTTTCAGGTTCTTCATTGAACAAAATGCAAAAAGTTATGCCGGAAAGGGTATTTGACGTTGGTATTGCAGAACAACATGCAGTTACTTTTTCAGCCGGAATGGCAATTGACGGAATGGTACCTTTTTGTAATATTTATTCTTCTTTTATGCAAAGAGCTTACGATCAAGTAATACATGACGTTGCCCTACAAAATCTTAAAGTTATTTTTTGCTTGGACAGGGGAGGTTTAGTTGGAGCTGACGGAGCAACACATCATGGTGCTTTTGATTTATCTTACATGAGAGTTATACCCAACATGGTTATTGCATCACCGATGGACGAAATTGAGTTAAGAAATTTAATGTACACAGCTCAATTAGAAAAACATCATTTTCCATTTACAATAAGATATCCTAGAGGTAGAGGATCATATATTACTTGGAAACAGACATTTGAAGAGATTATAATAGGGAAAGGCAGAAAAATTAAAGACGGTGATAAAATTGCCATTCTTAGTATTGGAGCTATTGGCACTCAGGCTATAAAAGCAACAGAAATGCTTGAAATGCAAGGAATTAGTATAGCTCACTATGACATGAGATTTGTAAAACCACTGGATAAAGATTTACTAAATGAAATTTTAAAAAAGTTCAAATACATCATAACTTTAGAAGATAATTCAATTGTTGGTGGCTTTGGATCAGCTATTTCAGATTTTATGATTACAAGTAATTTCAAAAATAAAATTATAAAATTAGGAATACCTGACGAATTTATAGAACAAGGAACACAAAGTGAATTATATAATATCTGCAAATATGATTTCAATGCAATAATTGAAACAGTTGAAAAACTTTTAGTAACAAAATAAAACAATGCAGAAAGATTTTCACTACTATGTAATTAGGATTTTAAGCGAAAAAGCGGGATTTAAACCCGAAGAAGCTCAAATAATTGCTTATGCTTCTCAATTTGTTGACGATGCAACTGAACACAAGCCTATTGAATTGCCGCAGAATTATAAAATTGAACACCCTCGTTTATCAGGTCAAATATTCGATCCTGTATGCACCGCTCACAAAGGACTACAATTTTTAAATGACTTTAGAAAGGAAGTTCAGATGAAAATTTACATGAGTTTTCATTTTTTACCTGCAGAAATTTACACTAATCAAGAAGATTACAATTATGTTACTAAACCAAACAGTTTTTTTGCAAAAAAACTTATCGAAAACGTAAAAGAAAAATTTCACAACAACGATAAAAACATAACATATAATTTAGTTGCATTAGGAATTGCAATCCATACATTTGCAGACACTTGGGCTCATCAAAATTTTTCAGGCAGAAACAATATTGAAAACGGAATAAAAAGAATAAAGACTTGGAACATAGGCAAATGGAAATATATTGGAGCAATAAATCAATTTAGAAATAATTTATTACCTCAGATAGGACATGCAGAAGCATATAGTTTACCAGACTTACCTTACGAAACATGGAAATTCAAAAGCGAAAAAGACAATACCTCACAAATTAGACACAATTTAGACATATATATTGAAGCGGCAGAAGAAATATACAAAGTATTTTTAGACATTACAAAAAAAGAAAACATATGGAATCAATTCTCAGACAGGCTAATATACTGTCTTTCTTATATTAACGATTCATTAAAAAAAAGAAAAACTAAATACAAAAAATACTTTCCTGAAATTGGTTTTTATTATAACGAAAAGGAATGGAAAAATGAAATATTCAAAACAAAGTTCCCATATAAATCATTAAAAATAAAGAAAAAAGAAATAGAATTAAAGTGGCTTTATTTTCATCAAGCAGCATTTGAACAAAGAAATTTCATTTTAGGAAACATAAAACCATTATAAAAAAGCCACTAAATGTGGCTTTTTTTACTCAAAATAATTTAATATTTTAAATCCGTTTTGTTTTAAAAAACGTTCTTTTTTCATCTCTTTCAAGTCACTTCTAACCATATCAATAACTAAATCGTCAAGAGTATGTTTCGGCGTCCAACCTAAAATATTTTTAGCTTTGGTGGGATCTCCAAGCAAAATTTCAACCTCAGTAGGTCTGAAATATTTCGGATCAACCTTCACTAGTTCCTGACCAACTTTAACATGTTGAGTGAGATCTTTATATTTTTCTTCTTTGCTAATCTCAGCGGCAAACCCTACTTCATCAACACCATCTCCTTTAAATTCAACTGTTACACCAACCTCTTTGAAAGCCATTTTTACAAAATCACGAACCGAAGTAGTTTTCCCTGTTGCAATAACAAAATCTTCTGGTTCATCTTGCTGTAATATAAGATACATAGCCTCTACATAATCCTTTGCGTGTCCCCAATCTCTTTTAGCAGATAAATTTCCTAACCAAACACTGCTTTGCAATCCTAAAACGATACGAGCTACTGCTCTTGTTATTTTTCTGGTAACGAATGTTTCTCCACGAATTGGTGACTCATGATTAAATAATATTCCATTTGTGGCAAAAATTCCATAAGCTTCTCTATAATTAACTGTAATCCAATAAGAATACATTTTAGCAACAGCGTAAGGACTTCGTGGATAGAAAGGAGTATTCTCATTTTGAGGCATTTCCTGAACTTTTCCGAATAATTCGCTTGTAGAAGCCTGATAAAAACGAACCTTTTTTTCCATTCCAAGAATTCTAAGAGCATCTAAAATCCTTAAAGTTCCTATTCCGTCGGCATTAGCTGTATATTCAGGGGTATCAAAACTAACTTTCACATGACTCATTGCGGCTAAATTATATATTTCATCAGGCTTAACTTCCTGAATAAGTCGTATTAAATTAGTAGAATCTGTTAAATCGCCATAATGAAGAATAAAGTTCCTATTTTTAATATGAGGATCTTGGTAAAGATGATCAATTCTGTCGGTATTTAAGGAAGAACTTCTTCTTTTAACTCCGTGTACAACATAACCTTTATTTAGTAGAAACTCAGACAAATAAGCTCCGTCCTGACCGGTAACTCCGGTAATCAATGCTATTTTTGACATTTGAATATTTTTCACAAAAGTATAAAAAAAGTGCTGTTATAAAAACAGTAGTCTATTTGAAAAAAACATTTATATTTCGGATGGAGATTAAAAACAAGATAGGAAAAAACAAACAAAACATTTCATAAAAAAAGTGACCCCGGCGGGATTCAAACCCGCAACCCTCAGATCCGAAGTCTGATGCTCTATTCAGTTGAGCCACGGAGCCGATGCAAAATTACACAATTTTTATTTTCTACCGAATAATTTTCTAAAAACTTCTTCGACTTTGCTCACTTGGGTTATTTTTATTTTAAATCTTGAAAAATCCACACTTTTCGTATGCTTAGAAATGTATATTTCTGTTAATCCAAGTTTTTGTGCTTCACTTATTCGTTGTTCTATTCTACTCACAGGTCTCACTTCTCCGGATAACCCGATTTCTCCGGCAAAACATATTTCTTTTGGAATAGCAATATCCAAATCAGATGACAAAACAGACGCTATTACAGCTAAATCCATTGCTGTATCAACAACTTTTAATCCACCGGCAATATTCAGAAAAACATCTTTTGTTGAAAGTCTAAAACCAGCTCGCTTTTCGAGAACTGCTAGAAGCATGTTTAATCTTCTCAAATCAAAAGTTGTGCTACTACGTTGTGGTGTCCCATATACAGCAGAGCTAACAAGTGCTTGTATTTCTATCAACAATGGACGAACTCCCTCCAAAGTTGCAGAAATTGTCACTCCACTAACATTTTCATTTCCCTGCGACATCAAAAGTTCTGAAGGATTACTAACTTCTCTCAGTCCTGTGTTTTTCATTTCAAAAATTCCGATTTCTGAAGTTGAACCAAAACGGTTTTTCATGCCTCGTAAAATTCTGTACATGAAGTTTCTATCTCCTTCAAACTGAAGTACTGTATCAACAATATGTTCTAATATTTTTGGTCCGGCAATGCTACCTTCTTTATTTATGTGACCAATAATAATAAACGGAATATCAGTTTGTTTTGCATAACGCTGAATAATTGATGTACATTCCCGCACTTGCGACACACTTCCGGGAGTTGATTCTATTCGTTCTGTTTGCATTGTTTGAATAGAGTCTATTACAACAAGTTTTGGTTGAATATTGTCAATTGTAGTAAGAATGTTTTCCAATGACACTTCTGCATAAACATAACAATTAACTGATTCGGGATTTATTCTTTCTGAACGTAATTTTATTTGTTGTAAACTTTCTTCTCCGGAAACGTACAAAACAGGAATATCGAGACCAAGAGCTACTTGTAAAGCTAAAGTTGATTTTCCTATTCCGGGTTCGCCACCAAGCAAAGTTATTGAGCCTTCAATTATTCCTCCTCCTAAAACACGATTGAGTTCTCCATTTTTAGTGTCTAATCTAGATTCCGGCTTTGAATTGATATCTTTTATCAAAGTTGGTTTTGATTCTTTGACAGGAGCTAGTTTTACTGCATTTTTCCCCGTAACTACTACTTCTTCTTCATAAGAATTCCATTCTCCGCACATTGGGCATTTCCCCAGCCAAGTCGCTGAATTTGATCCACAATTTGAACAAACGTATTTTGATTTTTTTGCCATTTAAAAGAGTTGAAGGTTTATGATGGTATAAAGCTGAAAGTTGTCATTTTTATTTATCTACTTTTCCAATTTTATTTTCGATTGATTTAATTTTTGATAATAGCCTATTGTGTTTGCTTTTTTGAATATCTAATTTAATAGAAGAATAAACTCTATTGGAGTATGGTTCTAGTATTCTGTATGATTTATTAACTATTTCAGTTGATTCTTCAATTGTTGAAGTTTCAACGATTGTTCCCATTGCTGTCAATTGATAAGGAAATCCACTTTCACGAACCATTTCTATTATTTGACTTACATATTGACTAACACTTTCGCCTTTATCTGTTGGAAACATTGCATATTCTAGTAAAACGGACATATTTTTATGTTTTAAAGAGACATTGCACGCAATATCTGTAATTTATTTTTTTATTTTGATTGCAAATATTCTTGTAAAATAATTGTTGCTGCAATTTTGTCAAGATTTCCTTTTTTTTGTCTGTCTTTTTTTTTGTAACCTGCATCAATAAGAACTTTTGCCGCCATTTTTGATGTGAATCTTTCGTCCCAAAAAGTATACTTAATTTTTGGGAATTTATTTTTCAATTTGTTCACGAAATTTTTTATTTCAGGGAAAATATCCGCATCTGTATTATCTGCATGTTTTGGGTGTCCAACAACTATTTCTTCGACTTCTTCTGTTGTTAAATATTTCTCAAGATAAGTCATTAAAACATTTGTTTCAACAGTTTCCAGAGCATGAGCAATTATTTGCAAAGGATCTGTAACCGCAATTCCGGTTCTTTTTTTTCCGTAATCTATTGCTAATATTCGCATTAAATAATTCCTCTACTTTGAAGTTCAAAAAAACATTTTACTGTTGCGTCAACATCTGCGTCAGCAGAGTGAGCATTATCAAATTTTTCATTAAAAAGATGAACGTGCAATTCTTCTAATTTTGGAAATTTAAACCCTTTATATCTAGGATTTTTATTTGGTAATTTTAGATAGTTTGTGCTTTCTTTCATTGTATCTAAATGAGGTATTTGAGAAAAAACAGTCATCATAGAAAGTCTTTGATACTCTCCCATTACAATTTGTGCGTCAAAACGATAGTTGTGAGCAACTATTTTATCAACCGTGTTTATATCTGTGTCAAATTCTGACATTACTTTTCCTAAATCTTCACCTTTTTTAATTGCAATTTCTGTAGTAATACCGTGAATTTTAGCAACTTCATCTGGTATAGTAAAACCATTAGGATATATAATGTAGTTTTTCTTACTGATTAGTTGATTATTATCCCAAACTTGCCATGCAATTTGCACTAATCTTGCTTTTGGAGGAAAACCTGTTGTTTCTGTGTCAAAAAATAAATATTTCACGTTAATTTCTGTTATTTAGTTAATTTGTAGATGGGCAAATATAAAAAAAACTCATCAATTTGTTTGATGAGTTTTAATTTTGTTAATCGTTTTCTTTTGAAAATTTCAATTTTACTCTATTTCCAACCAAATACATAGCCGGAACAACAACCAAAGTCATAAAAGTAGCAAAAGTTAATCCAAAAATCACAGTCCAAGCCATTGGTCCCCAGAAACCAACATTATCACCACCTAAATAAATTTCCGGTTTTAAATTGCTTAACAGTCCACCAAAATCAATATTTAGTCCAATTGCTAGAGAAATAAGCCCCAGCACAGTTGTAATGGCAGTTAGTAAAACAGGTCTTAACCTTGTTTTGCCTGCGATAACTATGCACTCAATTATTTCATTTAACGGCAAATCTTCTTCAGAATCTAATTCTAATTCATTTTTGCGCTGTTGTTTTAGAAAATCAATATAATCAATTAGAACAATAGCATTGTTTACTACAATTCCAGCTAATGAAATTATACCAACTCCGGTCATGATAATAACAAAATCCATATTGAATGTAGCTAACCCACCAAAAACACCAATTGTGCTAAAAAGAACACTTGCTAAAATGATTACAGGTTTAATAATTGAATTAAACTGAGTTACTAATATAATAAGTATCAATGCAACAGCAATTAACAAAGCCATTTGAATAAATTCCATTGAACTTTTCATATCTTCTTGTTCTCCGGTATATGAAACAGTATATCCTTCGGGGAATTTTAAAGTAGACAATTCAGCTTTTATAAGTTGATTTATGTCGTTTGCATTGTATCCTTCCAAAACATTTGATGATATAGTTAAAGTCCTTTTTCGGTCGATGTGCCTAATAGAACTAAAACTGTTACTCATTTTTATTGTTGCAACAGCAGAAATAGGTATTACAACTTCTTTTCCACTACTATTTCTAAAACTAATTTGTTGATTAAGTAATGAAGAAAGGTTGTTTCTATATTGTTTTGAAAATCTAACAATAATTGGATATTCGTCATCTTCTGTTTTGAATTTTGAAACTTCATTTCCAAATAATGATGTCCTAATTGTTGAAGCAACTTGTGCTGTCGTAACTCCAAAAATACCGGCTTTCTCCTTATCTACCGTTATTACTAAATCAGGTTTTCCTGTTTCAATATCTAGTGCTAAATTTTCTATTCCGGGTATTTTTGCCTGATCAATTTTAGTAATAATAGAGTCAGAATACTGAATAAGTTTATCCATATCATCTCCTTTTAATTCAATATTAATTGGAGAGCCACTAGGAGGTCCCATTCTGTTTTTACCAAAAGTGACATTTATTCCGGCGTACCTGTTTTTGAAATATTCTGAAATTTCAATTAAAATTTCAGATGTATTAAATCCTTCTCTGTCTATAAAGTCAACAAAATTAATTGTAATTTGACCTTTGTTATTCTTGTTACCTAATGATGAGATACCTCCTGACTGAACTCCGGAACCTACGTTTACAAGTTTTGAATCAATAATGTTTTCGTATGGTTTCAATTGTTTATCTAAATCATCTTCTATCATATCCATTATAGAATCTGTATACTCCAAAGTTGTTCCAATAGGAAGTTCTACTGTTAGATTAAAATATTGAGGTTGGTTGTTCGGGAAAAGAACAACGTGAGGTCTTCTTACTCCGAAATAGAAAATCATAGTTGCAAAAAGAAGCACTACTACACCTCCAATTATCAAAGCTGGTTTTTTACCTCTTAAAGAATATCTGATGAATTTTAAATAGAACTCTTCTAACCAGACTAAGAACTTGTTTTGAACCCATTTTGACAAATCAAAAAACACAAAAGCATAAAGCAAATAAAGAGCTGCTGAAAATGAAAAGAAATTAGCAAAAACAAATTTATTTGAAATATAAAGAGGTATTGAAAGCACTATTAAAATTCCTGACCAAATTAGCGTTTTTTTAGCCTTAGGTTTTTGAATTTTGTCTGCATTTTTCACAAAAATCCTACTTAATACCGGAGTAAAAACTAGTGCATTAAATAACGATGATGAGAGAACAATTATAAGCGTAATTGGCAACAATTTCATAAATTCGCCCATCAAATCATTCCAGAAAATAAGAGGGAAAAATGCCGCTAATGTAGTTAGAGTAGAAGCAATAATGGGCACAGCTACTTCTGAGGTTGCTAATTTAGCAGCTTGAGTAACTTTATATCCCTTATCAACAAATCTATAAATATTTTCAACTACAACAATAGCATTATCAACAAGCATTCCGAGTGCTAATATCATTGAAAAAAGAGTAATCATATTAACAGATTCTCCCATTGCATTTAATATTGCAAATGACATTAACATTGACATAGGAATTGAAAAACCAACCAAAATGGCGTTTCTTAAACCCAAAAACAACATTAAAATTAAAACAACCAAAATAACTCCCATTATTATGTTGTTCTCTAGATTACTCAACATAAATTTAATGTTCTTAGATTGATTGTTTGTTATTGTAACAACTAAATCATTTGGGATTTTTCCTGCTTTTTTAGCTTCCTCAATTTTTTCTAAAGTATTATCAACACAGTTAATTACATTTTCTCCGTTCTTTTTAATTACTTGTAAAGAAATAACCGGATTACCCCAAAGTCGAGTATAACTTTCAGTTTCAGAATAAGTTTCTTTCACTTCAGCAACATCTCTCAAATATATTGGTTTACCGTTTTCGCTTTTGACGATAATATTTTGTATTTCATCAACAGTATTGTACTCTCCAACAATTCTTATGCTTCTTTCAATATCCCCCATTTTAATATCTCCGGCAGACATCGTAATATTTTCAAATTTAATTGCATTAGCAATAGTATTGAAGCTCACATTCATTTCAGAAAGTTTGTGCATATCAACATTAACCTGAATTTCTTTTTCGCTAATTCCTTGAATTTCAACAGATGATACTTCCGAAACAGTTTCTAGCTCGTCAGCAAGATAATCAGCAAAACCTTTAAGTTCGTCTAGGTTGTAATTTCCCGATAAATTAACTGTTACTACTGGAAATTCAGATAAATTAAATTCTATAACCATCGGATCTGCAGGTAGATCATCTGGCAAATCACCTTTTGCTCTATCAACAGCATCTTTAACATCTTGAAAAACTTCGTCAATGTCAACATTTGGTTTGTATTCTATAAACAACATAGATGCATCTTGAGCTGAAACAGAACGTAGTCTGTTAACGTCTTTTAGCGTTTTCAGCTCTTTTTCAAGAGGTTTTGTCAATAGATTTTCAACATCACTCGATGAGTTTCCCGGATACACAGTGTTCACAAATACAGTAGGATAATTTATATCAGGAAATAACTCCTTTGGTAAACTAGTGTAAGAAAAAAAACCAAAAAGTAGTAATAATCCTATCGCTAAGTAAATTGTGTTTTTATTGTTAATTGCCCACGATGTTAATTTAAAATCGCGAGTGAGTTTGTTTTTTTCTTCCATTTTATTTTTATTTCTGTTTTAGATACTAACTTCCATTCCGTCTTTAACTAAATTTTGTCCTTTTGAAATAATTTTGTCTCCCTCCGACAATCCAGAAGTTATAATAGTTTCTTTTTCGTTTGAAATACCAATTTGGACATATTTTTTAACAGCAATATTTTTATTTTCTTTATTCTCGACCACAAAAAGAAACCAACCACTAATATCTTGCGACAAACTATTAGTAGGAACAACAATTGCATTTTCTGCGTTAAAATCCTGAAAACGAATAATTGAAATCATATTCGGTTTTATTTTACTCTCTTTATTGCTAAACAAAATTTTAACTCTAAATGTTCTGTTATTTGGATCTATAACATTGCCAATTTGATAAATAGTGTTTGTTATTTCAAGATCAGGATAAGTAGGAAATGTTAATTTTACTTGATCACCAATTTTTAAATCCGGCAGGTAATTTTCAGGAACATCAGCAGTTGCTATCATTTGTGATAAATTTACCATTTGAATAAATGTTCTTCCCGGAACGCCCATTTCTCCTTCTTTTAGATAAATTCTATCAACAATACCGCTAAAAGGAGCAACAATAGTAGTTAATCGTATTTGAGATTTTATAACGTTAATGTTGTCTTCCAACGATTCTTTTTGATTTTTTGCTTGTAAATATTCAATTTCAGAAATAACTTTTTGTTCGTATAATTTTTTCTTTTTTTGATAAAGAGTATCAGCCAATAAAAGACCTGTTTGTAATTGAACTAAATTATTTCTTAAAACCTCATCATTAAGTTTTGCTAAAATTTGTCCCTTATTAACCTTCTGCCCTTCCTTTACATAAATCTTAGTAATTTGACCATTCATTTCAGGACTAATAAGAGCATGCAAATCAGCATCAATAGTCCCTGTTACATCTATATGATGTTCAAAGTTTTTAGTTCCAACAGTTAAAATTTCTACTTTTAAAGAGTTGTTTTTTGTTGAGTCGTCCTTTATACTATTTTCTAGTTCTGAAATCTTTCCATTTAAATCTTCAATCTGCATTTTGTACTCAACAATTTGATTTCTTATTTGTTCAGTTGATTGTTCTTTTGGACTACAACCAATGAGGGCAAAAACCCCAATTGTTATTATTACAATTATTTTTTTCATTTTTTATAATGTTTTAGTTGTTTAATATTTTCTCTAATTCTGTTTGTGCGTTTAATAATTGCATAAGAGCCTGATAGTAAGCAGACTCATTTTGCAAATATTGATTTTGGTTTTGAGTCAAATCCATACTACTTGCAGCTCCTTGTTTAAATTTTATTTGTGTTTCATTAAATATTTTCTCAGCCAAATCAAGATTTTCTTTTTGATTTAACAAAGTTTCTAATGCATTAATATAATTGCTTTTTGCTTGATAATATTGAATGTTCAATTGTTGTTCAACCATTTCTTTTTGGTTTGTTGCGATATCGTATTCAATTTTTCTTTGTTGAATTACAGCAGTTCTCTGTCCACTTGAAAAAATAGGAATACTTAACTTTATGCCAACAACTGATGTTGGATTCCATTGTTTAGTTTCATCTATGAAAATTAAAGAATCATTCTGGGCATTTTGTGAATAAGAATAATATCCAGATAATGTTGGCAATGTTGTACTCATAGATCTTTTTAGGTTTAATTTAGCAAGCGCAACTTGAGTGTTCATGAGTTGGTAATCCATGTTTGAACCAATATTAAAGTCATTACCAAGAATTTCAAGACTTATGTTTTTTACCAACTCATCTAAATTTGTTGTTAGAACCAGACTATCTTGAGGTAACATACCCATTTGAAATTTTAGCATCAGCATGGCAAGTTCTTCTTGTCTTTCTATCGAAGAAATTTGATTTTTCAGGGTCAATTCTAAAATTCTCATTTGATCTGCACTCGTTTGGCTTGCAAAACCGGCATCAACAATTTTTTGAGATTCTTCGTGAAGCGTCTTAATGTTTTCGTAATTTATTAAAAGAATCTCTTTACTTTGTTTCGCAATAAGTGCAATATAATAAGCTTGTTTCACTGTTGTTTTAAGCTCAAGTTTTGCTTTTTCATAGTTTTGTTCAGAGAGCATTTTATAAGTTCTAGCTGCTTGTAAGCCAACAATATATTCTCCACTAAAAATTAGTTGAGAAACAGATGCTCCATAAGACATATTGTGTTTACTACCAAATTGCACAGGCATTTTTTCTCCCGGAACAGGTTCTGCTATTGGAACTAAACCAAAATAATACTGATTTGCTCCAATAATAGCAGGAGTAATAAAATCAGGCATGTATTGAGTTGGTATGTCAAGCATCAGTTGATATTCTGCCGATGCGTTTACCTGAGGTAGACCAATTGCTGTTGTTTCCCAAACTTTCCACTTTGCTTTTGTTATTTCATTTTCGCTGTTTTTTATTACCAGATTATTTTCTAACGCATAATCAACAGCTTCATTCAGATTTAATATATACACAGAATCGTTTTGTGCATTTATAGATAAACCTAAAATGATAATTCCAATTGTTAAAATTATTTTTCGCATATTATGTTTTCTTATTTTTTTGAGTAATTTTTTTGAAAATATTCTATTCCCTTTGGGGTCGCTATCCCCCTAATATGATATTCGAAAATTTCATTAAGAATTTTTTCGTCGTCATATTCAGGCAGTAATTCTGTAAATTTATTGCTATAATTACTTCTGCATAATTGCAAAACTGCAATAATATTAGTATCTAAATCATTTCTAATAAGCCCTTCCTTTATTCCAATTTCATGATTCTGTTTAATAGCTTTAAACATTTTATTTTCAGTCTTTTCGTTGATTTCCTCAGCAATATCCGGATAATATTTTTCAAGATCAAATTGGACATTCTTTGGTGTATTTTTTTTCATCTCGATCATCAATTTGTTGATTTTTATCATTCTATCGATGGTGTTTTCACCAGACAAAAAAATACTTTCCATTAATTTAGTCATTTTTTCAACTTCTAAATGAACAATTTTCTTTATCAAATCTGCCTTGTCTTTATAGTGTTGATAAAGAGTTTTTTTGGAAATGCCAATCTCTCTTGCCAAATCATCCATTGTGATGCTTCGAAGCCCATAAGTCATAAACATCTCTCTGGCTTTTTCGAGAATTTCTTGTTCTTTTTCCATTTTTTGATTTTTTTTGCAAATGAAGTGAAAACTTTTAAACTGCAAAACTTTTTTCGTAAAAAAGTTTCCAGCTAGGAAGCAAAAAAACGGCAAATGCTTTATAAATGCCGTTTTAATCGCACATTAAGTTTATGTTAATATTTCCAAAAAGTAAATTCGTAATATGGATCAATATTTTCTATCTCAATTATTGTTCTTTTTTGAAATCGTTGATACATATCTGAAGTTAACTTAGCCGGAGTAATAAATCCTGTTGCACCAGAAGTTAAATAAGTATCGTTGAAATAAACATAAATAGCGACCGGTAATACTTCTTCAACAAAACGTTTTTTTGCTATTGTGTTTTTTAGCCAAGTATGTGTTTCTTTAAATTCTTTGGCGTTTGTTGCATAACCAGTGTAAAAAATTATGTTTCTATAAGAATTGTAGTTTTTATAAAAACCAAAATCAGAATTTTTCCTGTTTTTTATTGATTCTGCAATACATATTCTCGTGAACATTGAGATATTGTAATAGAAGCCATCTTTTTCGTAAATAAGAGCTTCTGCAGCTAATATTCTAGCTAAATATCCAATTTCTGAGCTAGAATCAATAATTTTTGAACCTGTAAGGTTTATCTCAATTTTTTCATCGTTATCTACTAGAACAAAAAATCTATCTTCATTTTTTTCATTTTGAAAATGTTCAACCAATTGTCCTGTTTCTGAATAAACATAGTCTGATTTTTGTAAAAATGTTTCTTCGTTTGCATCTTGCCTACGTGGAAAATTATTTTCATTTTCAATTGTACTACTTAAAAAAAATGTAGCAAGTGCGTTAATTCCCAATAATAAAAGTGTGTTCATGTTTTCAATTTTTGCTCAAAGCATACCAGTAAACAAAAATAGATTTCCAAAACGAAAAGGTTTTATATATAGAATTATACTGTGCGTGTTAATAATTCAGGTCGGGAAATAATACAGGTAAGCTAAGAGTATTAATAATACTAAATCAAATGTAATATGTTGTGCGTAAGGCGTTTATCTTTTTTCTTGTTTTAAAAATTGGAGTGCAAATGTAACATATTTTTTTAAAGTGCAAATTTTTTTGCTTTTTTTTTAAAATAAACACAACAACCTGACAATCAACTAAATAATAACAAAAATTTTGGCAAGAAAATAATAATCCCGACAACGATTGCGAAGATTGCAGCCAGCAGTACAAAGGCTGCTCCGAGGTCTTTAATTAAACCGGCTTGTTTATGGAAATCAGGAGATATGAAGTTTACAATTTCTTCTATTGCAGTGTTTACTATTTCAGAAACCATTACCAAAGCAACTGCTAATGTAATAAATAACCATTCTGAGGAAGAGATTTTGAAAAAGACACCAACTACTACAACTAATATCATCGCAAAAGCATGAATCTGCATATTTGTTTGCGTCCTAAAAACGTAAAAAAGTCCCTGAAAAGCGTATTTGAAACTTTTTAATCTTCGTTTAATATGTCCCCAAATTGTTCTGTGCATAATATAGAAGTTGTAAAGTTAAATGTTTAAAGTTCACAAAGTTATTGAATTTTTAAGTTTTTTATTTAGCCCAAATTTGGGATAAATATAATTGATTTAAACTTTTGACTTTATATACTTTCAACTCCACATTATTTGTGAACCGACCAAAGGGAGATCACGAAGTAATAATGTGGGTTAACTATAACTGGTGCTTATTTGCACCGGCAACTGCTTATTATTTAGCAAATTCTGTTTTAATAAGTTTATAAAGTTGATCGTTTCTGCGCACTTTTTCGGGCACAGGAATTGAAATTAAATCACCTTTTTTTGCAGAATGTACCGGTAATAGGTCAAGACGAATTTCTTTTATTATCGTTTCAAGCGAGCCGGTAGTTGTTCCAATAATTAAAATTTTTTCACCTAATTTCAGCTCGTCTGCTTTTAATTTAATTTCAGCAACGCCTAATTTTGAAAAATAATTTGTAACAGTGCCAATAAAATGTTTTTTTCTGGTAGCCTTAGAACCATATACTTTTGACCATTCGCCAAGTTTTCGTCCTAAATAATATCCATCCCAGAAACCACGATTAAATACTCTTTCCAACCGTTTTTTCCATTCTTCGACTTTTTCCTGATTGTATGTTCCGTTTTCTACCGAAGCAATTGCTTCTTTGTAAACCTCTGTTACAGTTTTGACATATTCTGGCGGTCTCGCACGTCCTTCAAGCTTCAAAACAGTGACACCGCTATCTAAAACCTGATCTAAAAAATCTATTGTAGATAAATCTTTGGGCGACATTATATATTCATTATCTATTTCAAGTTCGTAACCGGTTTCCTTGTTGATTACTGTATAAGCATGACGACAAGTTTGTTGACAAGCGCCGCGATTTGCAGAAGAATTTTTTTCGTGTAAACTCAAATAACATTTACCTGAAATAGCCATACATAATGCTCCGTGAGCAAATATTTCAAGCTCAACAAGTTTACCAGATGGTCCTTTTATTTGTTCTATCTGAATTGTTTCGTATATTGTTTTAACTTGCATAAGACTTAATTCTCTGGCAAGAACCATAACATCAACAAATTTTGAAAAAAAACGAACGGCTTCAATATTGCTGATATTTAGCTGTGTAGAAGCATGTAATTCAACACCTAGTTCTGATGCGTATTGTATTACAGCTATATCAGAGGCAATTATTGCAGTAACACCTGCATTTTTAGCTTCATCAATCAGCATTCGCATGATGTTTAAATCGTGGTCGTAAATTATTGTGTTAAGTGCAAGATATGTTTTAACATTGTTTTCCCTACATATTTTTACTATTTCGGCTAAATTTTCAAGTGTAAAATTGTTTGCAGATTTTGCTCGCATATTTAATTGTTCAACGCCAAAATAAACTGAATCAGCGCCACCTTGTATTGCTGCCGCCAATGTTTCAAAATTACCAACCGGCGACATTATTTCTATTTTGTTCATCTATTTTATTCTTTAAAAAAATAATGCAAAGATATAATAAATAAGTAAAATTAATCGATAAAAAAACCGACAATCTATTTTGTCGGTTTTTATTCTTTCTTAATTTATTTTTATAAAAATGATTTAAATCCCAAAGTTATACCGTAACTCCAAAATTTTATGTTGTTTTTATTCATAAAATCATAAGAACCGTTAACTCCTCCAAAAAATGCAACATTTTCATTTACCCAGTTATCCATAAATATACTAAAATAACCACCATGTATAAGTCCAATATCATAAGTATTTGAAAGAGATGATTTTGAGTCAAATGGTACTGACAATAAATATCCTATAGAACTTGTTAGACCAAATGGTGTATTTTCAATCTTAATATATTTTGAAACTAATAAGGGAATTTGTATGTTTTTTGATGTAATTCTTTCATTCTCAATATCAAAATATCTATTGCTAATAAATGCGCCTGATGATATTCCCCAAGTATTACTTAAGTAATAACCTAATTGAAGATTTACGTTAATTTCAGGAGCAAGGTAAACAGGATTTGTTGTTGTTAACCGGTAAAAATTTAAAGAAGTCGCAAGACTATAATTAAATTGAGCTTTAAGTGTACTAGCAAAAATTACACAAACTGAAATAATAATAATTTTTTTCATTTTTTATTTGTTATTAGTTATTCTATTTAACTTCAGGTATATCAGTTAATGCCGCAGTTAAAGAGCTAACAGCACCAATTACTAATGCTCCACCTGGTCCAAAACCTGACCCAACCAATGCTCCACCAGCATCACAAGCAACAACCCACCACCAAGGTGCTTTAGATTCAGCATAATATTTTTCCCATAATTCGTATGAATTTGTGGCAACATCTGAAATAATTAACAAATCTCCTTTACTTTCGTTGGTTAAATCAGTATCAACTATAATACTTGATTCTATTTGTGTCGGTTCATTTTCTAAACTTGATGAATTAAATGTCTCTTTAATTTTATTTTCAATATCAATTACGTAATTTATTTCTTTTAACGAGCAATCAGGCTTAAAATATTGGTATTTTTCGCTTAGACTCATTGTTGTATCTGTTAAAACAGGAAAATAAACTAAAATTTCAGAATATGAAGGTATTTCAGAAGAATCAATTTCATATAATTCAAAAACAATATCACAAGAAATGTAATATATATCTTCAAGTGTTATTACATCTTTGTTTTTTTCTATTTTGTTTAAAGCTTCTTTAACTATTACATTATGCTTTAATCCAACTGAGTCAATAAAGTAATCTTTCCAAGTTTCATTTTTAGAAATTTCGTCTTTTTGACAACTATTCATAAAAATTGCAATAAACAGAATAACCGCAGCTATACGTAAAAATAAATTTTTCATTGTTTAAAAGTTTTAAAAAGTTAATTAATTTATTGGTAATCAACGGTTAATGTTTTAGTAATGTACGTACTAACTGCGAGCGAAAAAAAAAAAAAAAAAAAAAAAAAAAAAATATTAAAACTAAAAAAAAAAAAAAAAAAAAAAACAAAAAAAACAAAAAAAAAAAAAAAAAAAAAAAAGGGAGAAGAAAAAAA
>JAFGUD010000241.1 GCA_016938685.1 Bacteroidales bacterium
GATAATATCTTCCATTTATACCTGTTTTATATGATTTTACAAAGATAATAAAAAACATCGTTATCTTAAACCAGAGCCATTTTTTTAAATGAACAAAAAATTGAAACAAACAAATTACAGAAAATTTTATTTCACGAATCCATTCATATTAAACAAAAACATACCATTGACTTAATTATTTTAGAAGTAATTAGCATTTTGCAATGGTTCAACCCAATTATATATTTATATAAACAATCACTTAAAACAACCCACGAATATTTGTCTGATGAAAAAGTTATTGAGCAGGGCTTTGATTTAGACGAATATCAACTGCTCTTATTACAACAAAAAATTGGCGTGCAACCCGGGTTTGCCAATAATTTAAACAAATCATTAACTTTAAAACGTATCACAATGATGAATCAAAAAAAATCCAATTCAGTTGCAAAACTTAAAGTTTTGTTGGCAATTCCTGTAATTGCAGTAAGTTTATTCCTGTTCTCTTTTAACAGCTCACAAGTAGCAAGTAGCAATAATCTACCAAATCCGACAGAAATAAAAGACACAATGCCTGTTTTCCCGGGAGGAGAAGCTGCAATACGCCAATATATAGCAGATAATGTTGTATATCCGAAAGAAGCAGTTGAGAAAAATTATCAAGACAATGTTTATGTAAGCTATACAATAAACAAAGTTGGTAAAGTTGTAAATGTTGAAGTTTTAAAAGGAAAGTACGAAATCTTAAACAATGAAGCAATTAGAGTGGTTAGTTCTTTGCCTGATTATGAACCGGCTATGAAAGACGGAAAAGCAATTGAAGTTACCATGACTGTACCGATAAATTTCAAACTTTCAGATAAATAACCTAAAATTTGCTTTACTCAAAAAATAAAGATACAATTATGTTCTCAAATTTTTGAAAGAGCACAAAAAAAGCCTTTGAATTTCTTCAAAGGCTTTTTTTAGCGTTTCTGGAGGGATTCGAACCCCCAACCTCCTGATCCGTAGTCAGGTGCACTATCCAATTATGCTACAGAAACATCAAAACTATATCGTTTTGCG
Source organism: Bacteroidales bacterium (assembly GCA_016938685.1). Lineage (GTDB taxonomy): Bacteria > Bacteroidota > Bacteroidia > Bacteroidales > JAFGUD01 > JAFGUD01. The sequence goes on from JAFGUD010000241.1 coordinate 1,045, forward strand.
CGTGCAAAGATAGTTTTTGTTTTTTTATTTAGCAAATATATCACCGTTTTTTTGTAGTTTATTTCATTCGTGGAATAACTGACAGTAGTCATTTCAATTGTCAAATTTATTGCATATCATTGGTTTCTCATTTGTTTAACCTTTAAATAATATATAATGAATAATTTGATCAATTTTCCGGAACTAAAAAATCTGCCCGAAAGCCTAAAAACGAACATTCCGCTTCACCAAACAGAATATCTAATTGACGGCGAAATACATAATTGGAACGGCAAAATGCAGAATGTTTTTTCTCCTGTTTTTGTAAAATCAGGCGATAATTTTGATAATTTAATTGGCAGTTACCCGCTTATGGGAGAAACAGAAGCTTTGGAAGCACTTGATGCTGCCGTAAATGCTTTCAACAATGGCAAAGGCGAATGGGTCAAAATGGGCGTTGAAAAAAGAATTGAACACATGCTTATTTTTGTGCACGAAATGAAGAAAAAACGCACAGAAATTGTGAACCTACTCATGTGGGAAATCGGCAAAAACCAAAAAGATTCTGAAAAAGAATTTGACCGTACAATTGACTACATAATAGACACAATTGACGCATTAAAGGAACTTGACCGAACTGCGTCAAGATTTGTTATTGCTCAGGGAATTATTTCTCAGGTTCGCCGCGCTCCACTTGGTGTTGTTCTTTGCATGGGACCATTTAATTATCCTCTAAATGAAACCTTTACAACACTAATTCCTGCTCTAATTATGGGCAACACAGTTATTTTTAAACCACCAAAATTAGGCGTTTTGTTGCATCAACCTCTTCTTGAAGCTTTCAAAATTGCTTTTCCAAAAGGAGTTGTAAATACAGTTTACGGAGACGGCAAAGCTGTTATTTCTCCGCTTATGCAATCAGGTAAAATTGATGTTTTAGCGTTTATTGGCTCAAGCAGAGTTGCAGATATTCTCAAAAATCAGCATCCAAAACCGCACAGACTAAGAAGTGTTTTAGGTCTAGAAGCAAAAAATCCGGCTATTGTTCTTCCTAATGCCGATTTAGATATAGCTGTTAATGAATGTGTTACCGGTTCTTTATCATACAATGGACAAAGATGTACTGCTCTGAAAATCATTTTTGTACATGAGAATATTGTTGATGAATTTATAGAAAGATTCAACAAAAAACTCGAAAACTTAAAATTTGGAATGCCTTGGGACGAAAATGTGAACATCACTCCCCTGCCCGAGCCTAACAAAAGTGAATTTTTAAACGAGCTTGTTATTGACGCAATTGAACACGGAGCAAAAGTAATGAACAATCACGGCGGAAAATTTGACAAATCATTCTTTTCTCCTGCTGTTCTTTATCCTGTAAATGATAAAATGCGAATTTATCACGAAGAGCAATTTGGACCTGTTGTTCCAATTTTAAGTTTTAAAGACATTTCTGAGCCGTTATTGTATATCGAAAACTCAAATTACGGTCAACAAGCTAGTATTTTTGGTAAAAACACAGAACAAATTTCAGACTTAATGGATACGTTGGTTAATCAAGTTTGCAGAGTAAATATTAATAGCCAATGCCAACGGGGACCCGATGTTCTTCCATTTACAGGAAGAAAAGATTCTGCCGAAGGCACTTTATCTGTATCTGACGCTCTTAGAGTGTTTACAATCAGAACGTTAGTTGCTGTAAAAGACAATGAAATGAATAAAGAAATTGTTACGGAAATTACAAAAGAAAGAATGTCAACATTCCTAAATACTGATTTTATTTTATAAAAAATAGAAGTCGCTAATTAGAAAATAGTTAGCGACTTTTTAATTACCAAACCATTTTTTAAATTGAGCATTGTATGTTTGCTCAAAATTATCGGTTGGTGCGGGAGTTTCTGGCAAACACAAATTACCGTCAGGGTCAACTAAAAAGTAAGTTGGATAAACTGTTACATTATATTTTTTTAAAAGCTCATCGTTTTTAGACATAAATACAAAATCCCATTTGTAGTCTTTATTATTTTCCAAAAATTCCTTCATTTGTTCAACATTGTCCTGAACAAAAACTGTAAGAATATTTAGTCCTTTTATTTTTTGGTCTGAATAATTTTTCAACAAAGGCATCTGTTGCATACATGCAAAACTATTTTGATGAAAAAACTGTATATAAACAAATCCGCCCTTGTAATCAGTTAAATTTATATTTTTTCCCTTAAAATTTGGAAGTTCAAATTGAGGAGCTGGATTTCCTACTCTTAACGTTGTTATTTCTATCAAAATATTTTGAATAATATTTAAAACATCATCATTAACATCATCTGATAATACATTTTGTAAAGTAGCAATAATGTCATTTTGAGTCTGTGGAATTTCATAAAACTTATTATACAAGCCCTTAATAGTAAGCAATTCAGCAAAAGTTTCGGATATTTTCGGGAATTTGGAAATAATTGAATCTTTAATCATTATAAAATTATGATTTTTGATTCCGGCATAAACATATTTCAAAGAAACAATACTATTTCCGGTTTTAAAAGGATCGTCAAAAACTAAATTAAACAAGCCCATATATGAAGCGCTATTAAAAAGAACAGGCATTTGAACAAAAAAAGAATCGGTAAAAAAACTTTTTTTATACTGAATATGATAATGTCTTAACAAAGCAAAATCAGTCATTTTATGATAAACAAAATACTCATTGTCAATGTTTTGCATAAATGTATCTGAAATTACTTTTATCGAATCAATAAACTCTTTTTCTTTTTTGTCATTTGTAATTTTCACTAACTTATTTTTCTGCTCATTCAAAAATGAGTTATATTCAATTATTAATAAATTAATGTCATTTTCAGGACTTTTAACAATCATCGCAGGAACATACTCTTTACTAAAATAAGGGTTCAGGAATTGTTCATCGGTCATTTCAATTTTAGAAGGAATGCGTATTTCATAAGATTTTTCAGGTTCAACGTACAAAAAAGCTCTTAAGGTCGGCAGATCAATATAAACCTTTTCTATTCTATTAATATCAAATGAAAATTCAAAGTTTCCTGCAGAATCTACCAATGCAGAAGAAATAACCTCATGCGTAAAAGTAATTCTATCCGAAATTTTGCATAGCTTCAACTCATCACCAGAATAAGAAGAAGATACGCCTTCAATTTTAGTTTGTGAAAAAATTTGAAACGGTAAAAAAACCAAGAATAAAAGAATAATTAACAGTTGCAAATTTATATTTGTAAAGGTTTTAGGAATTTCTTTTTTCTTCAAGCCAATTAAAGACATCTTCGTAAACTTCTTGTCTGTTTGTTTCATTAAGCATTTCATGTCGCCCACCTTCGTACAATTTTAGATTTATATCTTTAACACCTAAATTTTTAAAAATATTGTACACTTGTTCAACTTCTTTTCCAAAATTACCGACAGGATCCATTGCGCCTGAAAATAAAAGAATAGGCAAATCCTTTGAAATTTTGTTCATGTTTGATTTGTTATTTGCAAAACCAATCATACTAAGCATATCCACAAAAAAACGATTACTCATAACAGTTCCACAAAAAGGATCGTCGCAATAATCTTTATTTCGGTCATAGTCTCTCGAAAGCCAATCGTAAGGAGTTTTAATTGGCTTAAATGGATCGTTGTAACCCTTAAAAGACATATCAGTAAGTAATTGACTACTTTTAGTTTTTCCTTTTAACAAACCTTGCATTTTTGCAAGAAAAATACCGGACGAAACAATAAAACCTGACTTTCCGTTAGTACCGGAAATAATAGCACCATTAAATAGTTCGCTTTTATCGGTAATTAAAACACGAGCAACAAAAGACCCCATGCTGTGCCCAAACAAAAAATGAGGTAATTCAGGATATTCTTCCTTAATTTTTTCAGCAAGTCTTTGAACATCATCAACAACAAGTTTCCAGCCGTCTTTTGGCCCAAAAAAGCCAACTTTTTCAACAGTTTTAGCAGTTTGTCCATGTCCTCTGTGGTCATTTGCATATACTACATAACCTTTTGAAGTCATGTATTCACCAAATTCACGATAACGATTTGAATGTTCTGCCATTCCGTGTGAAATCTGCAAAACTCCTTTTATTTCTTCTTTTTCAGGTAACCATTTTCTAACAAAAATTTCAACATCATTTTTACCTTTCAAAACAAAAGTATTTTCATTCATTTTCGTCATTATTTTCGGGTGAAAAACTTATATAAACATTTGGAAGCATTTTTTCAATTCGCTCCATTTCTTCGGTCGAAATCAAATTTGTACCGGACAAATCCAAATAAGTCAACGAACTCATTTTTTTAAAAGTTTCCGGCAAAAAGATAATAAAATTATTTTGCAACTCTAACTCTTGCAAATTAGACAAATATCCCATTCCTTCGGGCAATTCTTTAATTTTATTGTTTGCTAAACTCAATATTTCAAGCGATTTAGCACTTTTAATTTCTTCAGGAATTTCAGTTATTTGATTGTACTGCAAACACAAACTATTTAATTCCTTCAATTTGCCAACAGAACTTGGTAAATTGCTTATTTCATTAGTAGACGCTCTAAATTCTAACAATTTAGTAACTTGCCCTATTTCTGTGGGTATAGATTTTATATTGTTGTGACTCACGTCTATTATTAGTAAATTAGTACAATTAAAAATAAAAGAAGGCAATGCAACTATGTTATTATCAGCCAAATACAGGTATTCTAATTTTGAAAGATTTCCTATTTCCATAGGCAAATTAATAAGTTCATTATTATTAACACTAAGTATTCTTAAGTTTTTCAAATTACCTATTTCAGCCGGAAGTACTTTTAAGTTATTTTCATCAAGATAAAGTTCCTGGAGGTTTGAAAGTTCACCAATAGAAGACGGAAGCTCATTAAACCCATTATCGAGTAATCTTAGCCTTTGCAGATTTTTAAATTTTGAAATATCATCAGGAAGCCTGTCTATACCAGCGTGCAAAAGATCAAGCACTATAACTTTTTCAGGATTTTGATTAGCTTCATCAAGAGTTGTATAAATATACTGCTCGTCTAATTCCTCCGTCGAAAGTAAATTTTGCGCGTTTACAAAGACAGAAGTGAAAAGCAACAAAAATATTATTCTAATTTTATTCATTGCAGTATGGTGTTTCTTTATTTTACTTCTTTAATAACAAAAACTTCCTCATTCGGCTTATGCATAAAATATTCTTCTCTTGCAAATTTTTCTAATGATTTATCATCATTAATAAGCTGATTTAATTTAGTTTCATCTTCGTTAATTTGTGTTATCAGATATTCCTTTTGATTTTTCAAATCAGAAATCTCTCGGTCGTATTTTATTAAATCTAAAACACTATTCTGGTCAAAAAACAGAATCCAAACAAAGAAAACTAAAATTGTGATCAGAATTTTATTTTTTAGTATGAAATTAAAAATTTCTTTTACTTTGCGCTTGTACTGTTCCATAAACTTTTTAGTGTTTCATTTAAAACAAAATTAAGAATAATTTCTATAATATTAAAAAAAAATAACACCCATTTGTTAATTTATGTATAGCCTGATTGTTAACTATCTGATTTTCAGACTATAATAATTTTATATGATTTGTAATTATGAAAAAAACTTTGAATATAAGCTTGATACAGTCTAACATACAGTGGTTAGAAAGGCAAAAAAACCTTGATTATCTTACCTCAAAAATATCTGAAATTCAAAATACTGACATTGTTTTTTTGCCTGAAATGTTTGATACAGGGTTTTATATTGAACCTCACAAACTTGAAAAATCAGAAGAATATCTGAGTTATAATTGGTTGAGAAACTCTGCAATTAATAAAAAAATATCAATCGGGGGGAGCACTATTTTTAATGAAAATGGGAAATTTTACAATAGATTTTTGTTGGCTAATCCAGATGGAAATGTAGATTTTTACAATAAACGTCATCTTTTCAAGCACGCAGGAGAATTGAATGAATATTTAGCCGGAAATGAGCAAAAAATTGTTGAGTTTGACAACTGGCGAATTAAACTTTTGGTTTGTTACGACTTACGTTTCCCTGTTTGGGCGCGGAATACCGAAAATTATCATATTTTAGTTTATGTAGCCAATTGGCCGACAAGTCGCATTGAGCAATGGAAATCCTTGTTGATTGCAAGAGCTATTGAAAATCAGGCATATACAATTGGAGTCAACAGGATTGGAGAAGACGGCAACGGGTTTGTTTATCCTGGTAAATCGTTGATAATTAGTCCAAAAGGAGAAATAATGTACGAAGCCAAAGAATTAGAGGAAGACATTTACACCGCTGAACTCGATTTTGAATATCTGCAAAATATCCGCTCAAAATTTCCTGTATTGGAAGATATGGACGAATTTGAGATTTTGGGGGAGGCTTAGTATTCTATCAGCTAACATTGTCCAAATTTACAAATATAATAAGCTAAACAACAAAAGTCAATACACACTAAGTCTTATTGCAAAAGTAAAAAATTATTGAAAATTTCATCAATAATTGTAAACATTTAGAAAAATGCTTTTTCTCAGATCTGAGTTTAAGAAATTGAAAAATCAGCTTCTTAATTAGGTACGTGAAATGTAAAATTGTTTCGGTTGTTTGTTATTCGATATTAGAATTTTATTGAGAAATTAAAAGAAATTTTCATCAAATGAATATCAAAATTTAAGTAATAATTTTTTAAAAAAAATTGAAAGTTTCAAATGAATATTAATAAATTCATTAACTTTGTGGTTTGTGAAAATTTGACAAAAAAATACAACTTGCTCATTTACTTAATTTAACAAAATACTTATATATTTTAATTATTCTCGATGGACTTATTCTATTTTATAATAAATTTAACATTCATTATCGTTTGTTTTATAACAGGAATTGTATTATTTGTTTTTCCAATACCCAAAAAACAGATCCTAAAAACATACAGATTTTCTTCAAAAATCTTAGCATTCGATTATATCTTTCTTGCAATAATGTCATCTATAATACTTATTTTCAGCTTAGTAGACTACCAACCTGAATATTTTAAATTTTCTGGAATATTTGTTTCTTCTATTCAATCGCTTGTTTTTACATATTCACTAATAATTTTAATAAATCCTTTTTTAAGTAAAAGTAGAAAAAAAATATTTAGAATACATCTATCAC
>JAFGUD010000242.1 GCA_016938685.1 Bacteroidales bacterium
GCAACCATTGCATCTGCCTCGTCAGTTGTTTTTACCGGTAATCTTCCAACTGCAATATCTAATTTACCGGTATATTCTCCTTCATCCTCATCTAAAAGTGCATAAAAATCGTCTGTTGTTGTAGAAATATTGCTACTGCTATTAAAACTGTTTAAAGTTTCATAAGTTGGTATATAATTTGGATTAAAAGAAGTTGTTTCTCCAAAATTGTTATAAGTTCCGTCTCCCAGCAATAAAACATATTTTAGATTGTGTCCGGTCTTTTCGTATGCCATTTTTAAATAATTTCTTATTTGTGGCGCACCAGCCGAACCAGAGCCAAATTCATTATATATTTCATCTGTTAAAGCAACAACAACATTGTAGTTATCGTGAGTTCTATGAATTTCAGCAAATTGTTCTGCCTGAGTTTCAAAAATTTTAGGAGCAACAACAATCATGTCTGTCGACACCGGAATATTATGTAAATCCTGATTTGCAACTGTACCAAGTCCATTTCCCTCATATACAGGAGTTAAACAATTAGCCGTAGTAAAAGCTATAAATTCTTTTGTTGTGTCTGTTTTTGTTGTAAATGCAATTGTGGACGAACTAATTGAATAACTTTGATTTTTAGGTGCTGTTGGTTCTGTTACGTCCCATATCAAAACATTGCTCGAAGCCGAAGACATTTGAAATTTCGAGTAATTTGTTGCACCAATATTTTCCAGACTTCTAAAAGTCATTTGCTCGTAAAACGCTAAACTTCTTTTTACATTGATAATAATTTTATCCAGCCATGCTTCTGACGAACTTGTTGGTTTATTAAAATTTACGCCAACATTTAATGTTCCTGCAACTTGATTAAAATCGTAATAATTATTTTGATAATCAGCATACAATAAATAATGTACACCACTAACACTTGAAAAACTTTCGGTTTTTGTTACACCCGAAAAACTATAACTAAACGATGAATTTAAACTTGAACGAACAGCGTTTGATATTTTAATTTTACCTGGTTGACCTGCTATAATATTTGGCACATCAAAAGAATATGTTTTTTGCTGGCCGTACAAAAAACTTTCACCAAGCCATATTCTTCCGGAATGAAGTATATTAATAAGGTCTTCTTCAACTACATCATTGTAGTAATAATCTGATATTGTTGCAGTTGAAGTTTGAGTTGAGTTTTCAGAATTTTGAATAGAATTCGCAAAACCTGTGTTTTTATCTGTTAAAAAATAATATGCCGTGTCACAATATGTGTTCTTTGATATATCAAACATTTCTGTTGTTTCGTTATATGTCCATTTTTCAGGTCCTTCGGCAAAAAATAGGATAAAATCTGAACCTTTATAAATGGTGTTTTCTATTAAATCATCGTCAGAAAAATCATTATTCCAATGAGAAAGCATTCCTTTGTCGTTGCCAAAAACTCTTACATTTGCAGGTGAAGAAAAACCAAGACTTTCAAGTTCAGAATAGGTTAATTTGTAAACGCCCCTTTGAGGTATCCCAATTTTTAGCCAGTTTCCGGAATTTAAAACAGAATTTGAAACAAAAGATGTGGTTTTAGAATTTGATTTTTGTGCTAACGGTTTGATTTCGATTTTAAAAGTAATTAATTTTTCAATTCTCCCGTTTTTTTCAACAAATGGCTTTAGGTTTAGTATTAAATAAGGTATATCTCTTCCAGAATAAATTGAACTTTCTAATTGAATGTTTTTAAAATCATAGTCAGATAAGCTTAAATTAGTTGTTTCTGTTTCAATAGGAATTATTTTTACACTTACATTATTGGTAAATATTCCAACTTTATTCAAATTTATACTTTCTTGATAAACAGGGACATCTCCCTCTAAAGTAGCATTACTAAACCACAACTCGTTGTCTTTGGTTTTGTTAAATTCATTTGTTTTTTTTGTAGTCCATTCAATTTTTCTTTCTAAGATTACGTTTTGGCTATACGAAAAATTAAAAGACAATAAAATAGAAAAAACTATGAAAACTTTTTTCATATCAATATTTGTTTGGGTTGTTCAGACTAAAATAAAACTTCTTTTAAAATAAATAATTGTGTTCGAAAAAATTCACATTTTCCAAAAACATTGATTAAAACAGCAGTTAATATGCTATCTATTAATTGTTTGCATTATTATTCATTTATTGTTCAAACTATTAAGTTTAACATAAATTAAATATTTTGCAAAGCTAATTAAATTTACAAATGAATAAATTTAAGAAATTTAAAATATCATTTTTAATAATATTCCTTTTTGTTGATGTATATGGGCAAGATTTTATACAATTTCAAAATATTCCACAACATTATAATTCAGCCTTTGCCGGAATAAATAAGTGTTCAAATATAGTATTGACAAACAATTTTCATCATGTTGCTCCTTCCTTAAATTTTTTCTCAAACACATTAATAATCGATACACATGTTCCATTGGTTTCAGGAGGAATTAAGTTGGAAATTGAAAAATTTTCAACCCCTGGTAACGTATTTTCTAACACGTATTTATCATTTGCCTATGCATATCAAAATAAATTCAACAAAAAAAATAGATTTTCTTTATCATTACAGGGTACTTTTTTTCAAGAAAATATAAATATTTCTAACTTGGTTTTCTCAAATATGATTGATATTTATTCAAATACCTTAGAACCAAATAGTGAAATATTTGCAAATAATGTACTCAGAGGCGTTTTTTTTGGTGGAGGCGCAGTTTTTTATGGCAAAAGTTATTATTTTTCATTTTTTGTGGAAAACTTTTTCTCAATTTATGCAACAACACCTAAAAAAAACGATTGGAATCTTAGCTTAATTGCTGAAAAACAGTTAATTAAGACAAACAAAAAGTATAATTTACATTACAATAGTGCGTTTTTTTTTAACAGACAATTCTTGTCTATTAGTAATGGTGTTGTTATAAGCAATGATATAATAGGATGCGGAATGTTTGTGAAAGAATTGCTTTTTGACAACAATTTAACGAATGCGTTAAGTCCCTATTTTACTTTAAATTATAAAAATATTTCAATTGGATATTCTTATTCTTTTTATCTTGGAACTCTTTTGAAGAAGCATAGTTCTGAACACGAATTAAATTTAAAAATCAGGTTTAATTGTAGAGAAAAAAATGGAAACAATACAATAATTTGTCCGGCATATAAGTTATAAGTTTAAATATTTCGTTTTTAAAAATAAAGTTTATATTTGCAAAATACTTTAAACTAATCAATCTTAAATCTTATTAAAATAAAAATTAACACCAATGAAAGTTAAAACAAATCTATGGTTATTAGGTCTAATTGGTTTTTTAGCAACATTAAGTGCATGTAATAGTAATGCAGTTACTTACAACACTGAACAAGACTCTAAAACCGGCTGGTATTATAGCAACGAAGACTGGGGTGGATTTGAAGTAGTCCAATACGTCGAACAAGAAGCAGGTCCAGATCAAGTCCTAATTGAAGGTGGTGTGTTTACTATGGGTAACACCGAGCAAGATGTAATGTTTGAATGGAACAGTATTCGTAGAAGAGTTACTTTGTCTTCATACTATATGGATCAGACCGAAGTAACAAATCTAAACTATCTTATGTATTTACATTGGATTTCAAGAGTATTTGTAGAATACCCTGAAATTTTACAAAATGCATTACCTGATACATTGGTTTGGAGAGACAGACTTGAATATAACGAACCTTTCGTTGAATATTATTTTCGTCACCCTGCTTTCCAAAATTATCCGGTTGTGGGAATAACATGGGTTCAGGCAAATGAATATTGCCAATGGAGAACTGACCGTGTAAACGAAAAGCTTCTTATTGACGCGGGAGTACTGGATATTGATCCACAACAACAAGGTGCAAATAATTTTAACACCGAAGCATATATTGCAGGTCAATACGAAGGAGCAACAAAAGATTTACTTAAAGACCTTGAAGGAAATCCAAGAAACGCACGTGTTGAAGACGGCATTATGTTGCCTCGTTTCAGACTTCCTACTGAAGCAGAATGGGAATATGCAGCTTTAAGTTTAATTGGTAATTCCGAAACTGAAAGAATTTCAAATTATAGATTTTACCCTTGGGATGGTCATGGTTTACGTAACCCTGAAAAACCAAACAGAGGTATTTTTATGGCTAACTACGTAAGAGGAAAAGGTGACTATATGGGAGTAGCAGGTTATTTGAATGATAACGCTGCACCTACTGCACCTGTAGATGCTTATTGGCCAAATGATTATGGCTTATATTGTATGGCTGGAAACGTAAATGAATGGGTACTAGACGTTTATCGTCCTTCTTCTAGCGTTGATATGGGTGATTTTAATCCATATAGAGGAAATGTATTTACTACATTAGTTAGAGACAGTGAAGGTAAATTAGTTGACAAAAACGATACTACCGGTCAAATGAGATATCGTAATATGGGTGAAATTTCAGAATTTTCTGATCTTACTCAAGAAGAAGTTGAAGGAGAACTTGACAGATATAACTATAAAGTTGCAGATAACAGAAATTATCGTGACGGAGATTTAAGTTCCACAATTGGTCCTGATTGGATTACAGATGATGGAAAATCAGGTAGCCAAAGAATGTATAATTACGACGGAACAAATCCTGATGAACATGATTTAGCTTCATCATTGGTAACAGACGAAGTAAGAGTTTATAAAGGCGGAGGCTGGAAAGATAGAGCTTATTGGTTAGTTCCCGGAACCAGAAGATTCCTTGACCAAAATAGAGCTACTAACGACATCGGTTTTAGATGTGCTATGATTAGAGTAGGCTCGCCAGGTGGATTCAACTAAAAATAACAAAAACCTACACAAATTTTGTGTAGGTTTTTTTATTTTGGATTAAACCTTATTTTTTTATTTTTGTTGCTGTTTTCTGCTTTAACAATAAAAATTACTAATTGTGAAGATTGCTCTTTACGGGAAAAATTTTCAGGAATGTTTCCACGATGCTATATACAAAATTTTTGAGAGTCTAAATAAACGAAAGGCTGAAATATTAGTTTATGAACCTTTTTATAACTTCATAACTGAAAATCTATTTTTCAATCCACGATTTACAAAAATTTTTAATTCATCAGAAGATCTTGAAGATGGAGTTGATGTTGTTTTTAGCATTGGCGGAGATGGAACATTTTTGGAATGTGCCGCTTTAATAGAAAACCGAAATATTCCTATTGTTGGAATTAATAGTGGAAGATTAGGTTTTTTAGCTTCTGTTTCTAAAAATGAAATAGATAATGCAATAAATTCTCTTTTTGAAAAACAATATTCTATCGAAAAAAGAGCATTAATAAAAGCTAAAATAAATGATGAAAACTTTTTTCTTGGCAAGAATAATTTTGCGCTTAATGAAATAACCGTATCTAAGAAAGATAACAGTTCGATGATAAATATAGAGGTGTTTATTAATAACTACTATCTTAATACATATTGGGCAGATGGTTTGATAATATCTACTCCAACAGGATCTACTGCTTATTCTTTAAGTAGTGGCGGACCAATAATACTCCCGGGTTCCAAAAACTTTGTAATTACGCCTATTGCTCCACATACATTAACGGTAAGACCAATTGTAGTTCCTGATGATATAGAATTAAAAATAAAAGTACACGGTCGAGGTCAGCAATTTTTGTTGGCACTGGATTTTAGTTCCGCTTTTATTGATTACGAGACAGAAATTATTGTTTCGAAAGCTGATTTTTATATAAATATGGTAAGATTTAATGATACAGACTTCTTTGAAACATTAAGAAAAAAATTAATGTGGGGACTAGACATACGTAATTGAGCATAAATTACGTTTTTATAGATAACTTAGTTCATTTAACCAAAAATTCCTTTTATTTGTAAATTAATTTATTTACTTTTGTTAAAAATTTTCGACTTATGAAAAGATATGTTTTATTGATCATTTTTGCTTTAACAATTCTACCGTTAATTACAGAAGCACAAACTTGGAAGCGTAATCCATCATCAATAGTGTATGGAAATGGAACAAACCATTTTCTTGGAGATTTAGGTGGTGGTAAAAAAGAAGCCGCTCATTTCTTTGGGCTAAGAGATCTTGATTATCAAGTAACTCGCCCAACATGGCAAATAGGTTACAGATACAGATTTCATGATTTCTTTACCTTCAGAGTTAATTATACTTATGCTCTAATTTCAGGTAAAGATGCAGCGTCAGGTTCACTAGACAGACAAGCTAGAAACTTAAGTTTTCGCTCCGGTGTTTATGAACTTTCTACTCAAATAGAATATTACTTTGTTAAGGAAAAAGGTGCTGCAAAATCTTCATTTGGAAGTTTGAAAGGATTTACTCCATTATCGGCATACGTTTTTATTGGCGGAGGTGCTTTATATTACAATCCTAAAGCACGTTTAGACGATAATAGCCCTTGGGTTGCTCTTCAACCTCTAGGGACAGAAGGACAGTTTGCAAATCCCGATGGCTCACCATATACTTATACTTATTCAAACACAGGAGAATCTCTTACAACTCCCGAACCTTATAAAAGAATTGCAGCAATGATTTCTTTAGGAATTGGTATGAAATATGATTTGAACAAACAATGGGCACTTGGTTTTGAACTTTCTAACAGATACACATCTTCTGATTATATGGATGATGTTCATGATAGATATTTTAATTACGAACAAATGGGGTTAACTCCTCCTAATTCTAATACTTTATTATTTTCTGATAGAAGTTATGAGTTAATTTATTCTGATGGAGCAATTACAGGTATTTCTGATATTCATGTTCCTAAAACTACCGGACAAGCTATGAGGGGAGATCCAAATTTTAATGATGCATATGTACTTGCTTTAATTACAGTGTATTATAAACTTGGTGGCTCTTCAAAAGCAAAACCAAAATACAGATAATTCATCTCGACTTTACACAATTTATTTACTTAAAATATAGTTATACTATAAAAGTTTTACTATGAAAAAGATTATAATTTCTATTGCTTTTGTATTGTTTTTCTTCGGCTTATCTGCTCAAGAAGGAAATTTAGGGATTTTTGCCGGAACTTCATATTACAATGGAGAAGTTTATCAAAGAAGTATTTTACAATCCCCTTCTTTGGCGCTTGGTATTTTGTATAGACACAATTTTGATGACAGATGGAGCCTCAGAATTGGTGCAAATTATTCAACATTGAAAGGTCGTGATGCCAATGTTAATAATTCATATCAAAATACCAGAAAATATTCTTTTTCAACGGTTGTTTGGGACTTAGGACCGCAAGTAGAGTTTAACTTTATGAAATACGATAAAGATCAGTACTATTCTTATTATTTCACACCCTATTTAACAACAGGAGTTTTATTGTGTGTTCTACCTGATGCTCAAAGAACTTTTGAGGTAGCAGTTCCTGTTGGATTTGGTTTCAAATACGCAGTTTCTCACACTGTAACTGCTGGCATGGAATGGTCTTACAGATGGACAAATTCAGATGAAATAGATGGTCTTATTGATGATAATTTATCTTTAATAAATAATGTGCAACTTTCGTATAACCCTGATACAGACTGGTATTCTTTTATTGGAGCTTTTGTAACGGTAAGAGTATTTAAAGATGAAAATACTTGTCCTGCCTTTATGTTTTAACAAGTTGTAAAAAATACGACAAAACCTCTGCAAAGCAGAGGTTTTGTTTTTTTTAACTAAAAGTTCCTAAAAACTGACTTTGTTATGATAACTTTTGTTTAAGTTTGCCGTTTAATTAGAAAATATGCAAAAAATAGTGTTTTATTCAACATTAACTCCCTCGCTTATTTTTTTGTTAGTGTTTTGATTATTTTTATATTTTTGCAGTTCTAAATTCCAAAGATGCATATTGATATTATTGATAAAACTAAAATCCCTCAGCATGTTGCTGTTATAATGGATGGTAATGGAAGATGGGCAAAGAAACATAAACAAGAACGTTTTTTTGGACATAAAAAAGGTGCAGAATCGGCAAAAGAGGTTACTGAAATTGCTTCTGAAATAGGAGTAAAATATTTGACTTTGTATGCGTTTTCCAAAGAAAACTGGAATAGACCCGAAGATGAAGTTCATAGTTTAATGGGCTTACTTATTCAGGGTGTTACAGAAAATTTAGATCAACTAAATGATTTGAATATTAAATTAAAAATTATTGGAGATTTTGAGAATCTTCCGGAAAATGTCAAAAAATCAGTAGATGACTCTATAATTTCTACAAAAGATAATACAGGGATGACCCTAATTATTGCCTTGAATTATGGTTCACGCTGGGAAATGATAGAAGCAGTGAAAAGTATTGCTGAAAGTTATAAAAATAATGATATTACTCTAAATGATATTGATGACAAATTGTTTTCTCAAAGGCTTACTACTTGTGAAATTCCAGACCCTGATTTGCTAATCAGAACAAGTGGAGAATTTAGAATTAGTAATTTTTTACTCTGGCAAATATCTTATTCAGAATTATTTTTTTCTGAATTATACTGGCCGGATTTTAGAAAACAACAATTTATTGATGCTATTGTTGATTATCAGAAAAGAGAAAGGAGATTTGGAAAAACTTCTTCTCAATTAAAAAAATAATAAAAAGAACAGTTAATTGATTATTTATGCGTAAGTTTATTTTTGGTTTAATCTCGATTATTTTATTTACATCTAATTTTACTTTTGCTCAAAAGTATGTTGATTATAATAATCCTAAGGAATATTACATAGCTGATATTTCAGTTTCAGGTATTGAATTTTTGAGCAAAGATGCATTGATTATGCTTTCCGGTTTAAATATTGGTCAGAAAATCACTATTCCAGGTGACGAAATTTCTAGTGCGATAGATAAATTATGGGGACAGGGTTTGTTTTCTGATGTGAAAATATCTATTATCAAAACTGATGGTGAACTTGTTTTTCTTGACATATATTTGCAAGAACAACCCCGGCTTTCCAGAGTATATTTTTATGGAATAAATAGCTCTCAGGAAAGCGACTTGCGCGAAAAACTAGAGCTTAAAACAGGAAAACAAGTAACTAATAATGTTTTAAGAAACACAGAAATTATTATCAAAGACTTTTATGCTGATAAAGGTTTTCCTTTTGTTGATGTTAATTTTAAAATTGTTGATGATACTTTGTTACAGAATGTTGTTAATCTTCACATTTCAATTGATAAAAAAAACAAAGTTAAAATTAAAAATGTTGTTGTTAGAGGAAATGAAGCCTTCCCTGATAAAAAAGTCAAAAGAATATTGAAAGAAACTAAAGAAAAAAAATTCTTTAGGTTTTGGAAACCCTCCAAATTCGTACAAGATAAATACAAAGAGGATAAAAAGACTCTGATTAATAAATATAACCAACAAGGTTATCGAGACGCTAGAATTACTGTGGATTCTGTATACAACTATGATGAGAAATTTTTGAACGTTTACCTTAAAATAGATGAAGGAACAAAGTATTATTTTAGAAATATTGAATGGGTTGGTAATACAAAATATACTAATCGACAACTTTCAAAAGTTCTTGACATCAAAAAAGGGGATCCGTATAATCAGGAAAGACTTCAAAACAGGTTATATAATGACATGGATGCTGTAGGTAATCTATATTATGATGACGGATATTTGTTTTTTCAAGCTATACCACAGGAAGTGAAAATTGAAAACGATTCTGTTGATGTTCGAATTCTTATTGCCGAAGGTCAACAAGCAAAAATCAATAGAGTACTTGTTAATGGAAATACTCGTTCAAACGAATATGTTATCAGAAGAGAACTTAGAACTCTTCCCGGACAGTTATTTAGCAGATCCGATTTAATTCGTTCTGTTAGAGAACTAGCAAATCTTGGGAATTTTGATCCTGAGCAATTAGCTCCTGTACCTATTCCCAATCAAAACGATGGATCTGTTGATATTCGTTACGATGTTGTTGAACGTCCAAATGATATGTTTGAATTATCAGGAGGCTGGAGTGCTTATGGGTTTATGGGGCAAGTTGGAATTACTTTCAACAACTTTTCAATGCAAAATATTTTTAAACCAAAAAACTGGGATCCAATTCCTATGGGAGATGGTCAAAAATTTAGTATTTCTGCACGTGTGGGAGGACCAAGATACCAATTATACAGCCTGACTTTTGTTGAGCCATGGCTTGGTGGGAAAAAACCAAATTCATTCTCAACTTCAGTTTATTATAATCACATGACAAACTCATACTCTATCAACACAAAACCAACTGCTTCTTTTGATGTAATTGGTCTTTCTATTGGTCTGGGGAAAAGACTTAAATGGCCTGATGATTATTTTGTTGGTTCAATCCAATTAAGTTTCGACAAATATATTATGGACGATTATCAATATTATATTAGCGTTGGAAATGGTTCATATAATATTTTGAGTTCTACTTTTTCTTTGAGTCGTTCTTCTACTGATAATCCTTTATATACTCGTAGTGGCTCTGATATAAGCTTTGCCTTAAAAGCTACTCCTCCTTATTCCTTAATAAAAGGTTTAAATTCATGGCAATCCGGAAGTGATGCAAATAAATACAAATGGGCTGAGTTGTACAAATTTAATGTTAAAGCAGCATGGTACAATGAATTAGTTAAAAACCTGGTTTTAAGCACAAGATTTGAGTATGGATTAGTAGGATATTACAATAAAAACATAAGTTATTCTCCTTTTGAAGGTTTTGTAGTTGGTGGTGATGGAATGGCTTATTATACTTTTGGAAAAGATTATATTGGATTAAGAGGTTACGAAAACGAAACTTTAACTCCTGCAAATGGAGCACATCTTTATTCTAAATATACTGTTGAATTACGTTATCCTCTTGTTCTAAAAGATATGGCGACTCTATATGTGTTAGGATTTCTTGAAGGCGGTAATGCTTGGTATGATTTAAACGAATTCAATCCATTTTCTTTGTATCGTTCTTCCGGTGTTGGCGCTAGATTGTTTATTCCTATGCTTGGCCTAGTTGGAATTGATGTTGGATATGGGTTTGACGAAGTTCCTAATCAACCTGATGCTAATGGATGGAATTATCACATTGTTTTTGGACAACAATTTTAATGTAATTTAATGTTCTTAGTTATTTAACTTTGAACCAAAACAATAATTATAAACTTATAAAATTATAATGTTATGAAAAATGCAGCTCTTATTTTAATCGGTATTTTTGTACTTGTTTCTTTCTATAATCCTATGGCAGAAACAAAAGTTGGACACGTTGATTCTGAATACGTTTTCCAAAAAATTCCTGCTTATGCAGATGCACAAGCAGAATTGGAAGATCTTGCAGCTCAGTATAAATCAGAAGTTGAAGCAAAATACAAAGTTGTAGATTCTTTGTATAGTGTTTATCAAAAAGAAGAAGTTCTTTTGCCTCAGGAAACAAAAGTTAAAAAACAAAATGAAATAATTACAAAAGAAAATGAAGCTAAAGCTCTACAACAAAGTTATTTTGGACGAGATGGAATGCTTGATCAAAAAAGAGAAGAAGTTTTGAAACCTATTCAGGATAATGTTTACAATTCTCTTAAAGAACTAGCTGAAGCTGGAAGCTATGATTATATTTTCGATAAATCTACCGGAGAACTTCTTTATACTAATGATGCTCGCGATCAAAGTGATGCTCTTTTGAAAAAACTTGGATACTAATCATTATAAAAACACTCAACTATTTTAATAAAAAAACAATAAAAATAAACTCATGAAAAAAATCTTATTTGGTATTTTTGGGCTACTATTATTCAGCTCGTTTGCTGTTAATGCTCAAAAAATAGGCTTCTGCGAAATTGACAAAATCATTACTCTTATGCCTGAATATCAGCGTGCAGAAGCTCAATTAGAAGGAGAAGTAACTGAAATTCAAAACCAACTGGAAGAAATGCAAGTTGAATTTAACAACAAATACAAAGAATACAATGATAATGTGGCTTTGAAAGATGGTACTACCGGAAAATGGAGTCCTGCTATCTTGAAAGTTAAAGAACAAGATTTAACTCAATTACAACAAAGAATACAAGAGTTTCAATACAGTGTTCAAGATGATTTGCAAAATAGACAATACGAGCTTTTGGAACCTATTTCTGTTAAATTAGACTCTGTTATTGATGTTGTTATGAAAGAAAAAGGATTTACTTTTATAATTAAAGATTTAACTGTTATCCAAATTAATAGAGATAAATGTGAGGATATTAGTCCTCTTGTTAAACAAAGACTTGGTTTAGAATAATAAATTATGAGTTAAAAGTTATCGAGTTTTTATTAACTCGATAGCTTAAAAGCTCAATTCCTCAAAAAGTTTTTTTCTGTGAAAATTGGTGTTTTTGATTCCGGATTTGGCGGTCTTACAGTCCTAAAAGAGTTCTTGAGATATTTGCCGGAATATGATTATGTTTATTTAGGTGATAATGCAAGGACACCTTATGGAACTCGTTCTTTTGAGACAGTTTATCGTTACACGCTCCAATGTGTAAAAAAACTTTTTGAACTCGATTGCCAATTAGTAATTTTAGCTTGCAATACTGCCTCTGCAAAAGCTTTACGCTCCATTCAACAAAATGATCTAGAAAAAATTGCTCCACATCGAAGAGTTTTAGGTGTAATTAGACCTAGCGTTGAGGCATTAAATAAATATACAAATTCCGGTAATATTGGCATTTTTGCAACACCCGGAACTGTTGCTTCTGACTCCTATGTACTTGAAATAGCTAAACTTTATCCCGAAATTAACGTTTTTCAACAAGCTTGTCCTATGTGGGTGCCGTTGGTAGAAAATAACGAACATTGTGGTGAAGGTGCTGACTATTTTGTGAAATTATATATTAATCAACTTTTGATGCAAAATAATGAAATAGACACCTTGATTTTAGGCTGTACTCACTATCCATTATTGATTAACAAAATTAAAAAATATTTACCCAAAAATATTAAAGTGTTGTCGCAAGGAGAAATTGTAGCTCCTAGTTTAAAAGATTACCTCAAAAGACATCCTGAAATTGAAACAAAACTTTCTAAAAAATCTCAACGAAAGTTTTTTACGACAGATATTCCTGAACTTTTTAACGAAAAAGCTCAAATATTCCTTAATAATGGAATAATTCCCATTGCCAAACAACTTAAACTTGACTAAGGTTTTTACTTATTTCTCTATTCACAGGTTCTTTAAAAATCTCTTTTGCCCCTTTATAAAAGAAAATAGCACTAAAAGCCAAAAAAGTGTGACTAATATCAAAATGATTGAACCATGGAGATAGTCCCCATTTATTCATGAAAAACAATGCTCCAATTGATGAAAATCCAATAGCTATCAAGAATAATTTACTGCCTTTTTTCTTGGTTTTTAAATAAACGATAAGACTAAAACTCAAAACTATTACGAGAAAACCATAAGCTGTATGAATTTCGACAAAAAAGAAATTTAATGTAGCAAAGGTAATTGTTACAAAAGTCATTAATTCAATAATATTTAACCAAGAAAAGAATTTTCCGACTTTTTTATTAATAAATGGACGAGCATATTCTATTGAAGCTCGCTCTACTAGCGCAATTGAAAACATACTTGTTAACCAGCCGGGTAATTTCCAAGGATTTGCTACTTCATTCATAAGCCCTTCTCCAACTATTTTAGAAAGAAAAGCCACAAGCCATTCAGGTGCTTCCCATTGAGCATCAAAGAGATACAAAAAACCATGACCGACAACTCCTCCTATAAATGTTGCTATTCCCATGCTTAAAAAGTAGAATCTTAAATAAGCATGAATCCTAATTCTTTTTTTGATTTTATTAAGTTTAAAGAAAGCATAAAAACAAATGAACGAAACAGCTAAATCAGTAATTGTTGTCACAGGTTCGTCAAAGCGAATACCAAACGGAAAGATAGAAGGTTGCTCAAAAATCATTATAAAATATTGTATTTCAGGCAAATATACGGACTTCTTAGCAAAAATGCAAGCTAGATACGTTTATAAATTTTAACGTCTGAAAATTAAAAATCCGACCTATTTTTAGTTCGGATTTTTTTTATTTATTACACAATTCCATTATCAATTAAAGTTTGCATAGAATCTTCCATTGTTTCTTGCATTGGCTTGAAAGCTATTCCAAGCTCATTCTTAATCTTCGAATTATCTGCTTTAAATTCAATATTTACATTGTTTTTGATGTATCTTCTTGTCATTGCTTTGTTTATCATTGGCCCAACAATCATTAGAAGCCATTTTGGCAATGCTTTTTTAGGTATTGGATATTTATCACCATATTTTGGTAAAAGCGATTGCGCTATTTCTAAAAAGTTCGTGTTATGAGCAGATGTAATGTAACGACCATTTGCATTTGGATTAAACCCAGCCTGAAAATGTGCTTCGGCAACATCTCTGACATCAACCATACCAATTCCCATTTTTGGGGCACCTATTTTCATAGTACCGTCAACAAGTTGTTTTAGTAAATTATAGCTTTCAGAAGTTACAGAATTTGCATTTAATGCCGGTCCCAAAACTAAACTTGGGTTAATTGTAACTAAATCCCAAAGATTTTGTTCTTTATTCATTTCCCAGGCTTTCTTTTCGGCAAGTGTTTTGGAATATGAATAAGGTTGATATTCAAGAGACGAAGTAGTATTCCATATTTCTTCTGTCAGCACTCCGTTTGGAGCCATAGAACAATCAGTAGCGTCTGTGTATATTGCTGCACAGCTACTTGTTACAACTATTCGTTTAACTGTTTCTATTTTGTTTGCTTGTTTTAGCACATTTTCAGTACCAATTACAGCCGGCTCGATTAAATCTTTCTGTGGGTCTTTAACATCAAGAGTAAAAGGAGATGCTGTGTGATATACAAGTTCACAATTTGTCATAGCTTCCTTGTAAGAGTTAGCATCAAGCAAGTCAGTTTTGAAAAATTTAATTTCTCCTTTTGAGTTTTTTGCTAGTTCAACTAAATGTGCATTTTTTTGTGTGTCATCAGGATTTCTGACTGCCGCATGAACTGTAATTCCTTCGTCTAAAAGACTTTTAACAAGCCATCCTGCAATATATCCGGTTGCTCCTGTAACTAAAACCGGTTTTGATTTATCAATTTGTTTCATATTTTAATTTTTTATTTTATTTAGCCACAGATTCACTGATTTTCTCTTTTTTTACCACAGATTCACAGATTTTTTCCTTTTTTCAGCCACAGATTCACTGATTTTCTCTTTTTTTACCACAGATTCACAGATTTTTCTAATCTGTGAATCTGTGGCATTAATTCTTTATTCTTTATAAATCATTATAATATTATCCTCTTTTGCTTCAATGATGTTTCTCCAAAATTTACTAATAAAGCTAATTTATTGCCTGAAACTTTTAAATAGTTGATTCCTTGTGCTATATGTTCATCGGCAAAACCTTTTGATAATGCTTTAACTTCTAAAATAATTTTATCAAAAACCACAAAATCCGCATAAAAATAATGAGGAAGAATCACTTCTTTATAATTCACTTCGTATTTTACTTCTCTTTCGAATGATATATTTACTTTCTTAAATTCAAATTCAAGTGCATCTTTATAAACAATTTCAAGGAAACCGGCTCCAAGATTTTTATGAACTTCAATACATTTACCAATTATTTCGTATGTTTCTTCTTGATAGAGGTAATTATTCATAACATTTTATTTAATTCTACTTTACGAACTTAAAGTTTTTTGATTTTAAATCTGTTTTCTATATTTAAATTGTATATCTTTCTTTCTTTTTAAATGA
>JAFGUD010000243.1 GCA_016938685.1 Bacteroidales bacterium
CGACCATGCCTTCCCGCTTTTTGCCACCGCACAAAAGCCCGACGCACGAAAAAGCGGGAAGGCACGGCGGCTGTTGCTTTCCGATATGTGCAATTCAAATAAAAGTCCACCACTACAAAAAGGACTACAAATCGGAAACAGGGGAAAATCTGAAAAACCTGTATAAATAAAAAATTAAGACGAGTTACGAAAATCGTTAAGAGTAGAATAAATCTTAAAAACTTTAAAAATTATGAAATTAATCATATCAACAATATTAGCAAGTTTTTTTCTTTTTTCTTCACCTGTTAATAATGTAATAAAGCAAGATTTTGAAAATAATAAAGGTCAAGGTTGCTATTTGCAACTAATTGGAGTTGAGTGTGTTTCGCAAGAAGATTATACTGGAACAGACCAAATATACATCCAAGTTGATGGAAATACAATAACAAATACTTTTAGAATTAGTAGTGGTGATTATACAAATTTGACAAATTTAGAACCTATTTATATTAATGGAAGTGTTACAATAACTATTTGGGAATACGATTGGGATCCAGATGATTTATTATTGAAAAAAGTAATTGATTGTAGCTATAAAGGAGCAGGCGAGAAATGGTGTAGTGGGACAAGCGATGCAAACTATAAACTTTATTACAAAGTTTATTAAAAAAGCATTATATTTGTAATGTGAACAAAATTCAAAACAATGAACGAAAATTTAATAAATTCACACGATAAATTTTTCAAAGAATTGTTTTCAAGACAAAATGAAGTTAAAGAATTTGTTTTAAAAACTTTTCCAGTGAAACTTACTCAAAAACTAAAACTTGAAACATTAGAATTAGACAAAACTGAATACGTTGATAAAAAGCTAAAAACAAGTTTTTCAGACATTGTTTATAATTGTGTTTACGGCAAAGATACAAAAATCAAAATCTCATTATTATTTGAGCATAAAAGTTACCCCGAAAGTTATCCACATTTACAACTTTTGGGGTATATGCTTAACATTTGGCAAACGCAAATAAAACAGAAGCAAGATTTAGTGCCTGTAATTCCAATAATTTTTTATCATGGAGATAGAAAATGGACACAAAAACCGTTTGAAAAATACTTTGAAGAAATTGACGAAACATTACAAAAATTTATACCAAAATTTGATTATCTGTTAATAGACACTTCTACATTTACAGACCGGCAAATAAAAGATCTTTTTGAAAGTTTAGAATTACAAATTGGTCTGTTGATAATGAAAAATATTTACAACGAACAAAAAATATTACAAGAAATTACTGAAATATTTGCAGGAATAAATCAAATTATACAAACAGAACATGGCGAACAATTTTTTGAAACAATAATTACATATTTGTTTTACGCCACAGAATTAGAAACCTCTAAAATTGTAGAAAAAATGAGAACAATATCACCAAAAGCAGGAGAAAAATTTGTTTCTACCGCAATGCGACTTCAATTAAAAGGAAAAATTGAAGGACGAGTAGAAGGTATTGAGAAAGTTGCTTTTTCTATGTTAAAAAAAGGCTATTCTTATGCAGAAATAACGGAATTAACTGGATTAAGTAAATTACAACTTGATTATTTAAAATCATTAGATGAATACCAACTTGATATAGAAACGATTTAAAACAAAAAAAAGCACATATCATTGTATTGCAAAACATTGTGGGGCATTTTGCGATAAATGCTTCGTTGTGCCTTTTTTGAAACTTTGGTACTTAAATTGAACAAATTACTTTCAATTCCCCCACAACGTTTGCAATACATTCTCGTTAGAGTTAATTTAACAAGAGATGATTTTTAAGAAATGGTTGAAGAAAAATATTTACATTCAGATATTTCGAGCTAAATTTTAC
>JAFGUD010000244.1 GCA_016938685.1 Bacteroidales bacterium
ACCGTTATAAGTAAGGCGATTTTCGAAAAAGTAAACTGCTTTTCATCTTTTCAAGTTCGTAAATTAAGAATCATTTTTAACAGTTTGACGGTTTAGGTAAGTTGGAAACTTCAACTCATTCTGACTATGAAAGTATAATTTCTATTCTTAGCAGTTTGAAAGAATGTTTTTTTGAGAATGGTTTGGTAATAATGATAAATAAAAAATTAGTATTCCCACGCGCTTTTTGCATCCTACGGCTGCATTTGTGTTTTATTAAAGCAAATTTGCTCCGCTGCGCTGCGCAAAATAGCTTTAATTATATAATTAGAAGTAAAATGTCCAGAAACTGCATCAAATTATAAAGCAGAATCTGGACAATTAAAATTAGATGTTAGAATTTAATTCATTTATTGAATTATCTATATCAGTTATGATTCCTGAAAACCTTTTGTTAAAGTAATATTTTCCAACAAATGGTAATGAAACAAGGTAGCCAATTGAGAAAATTAATACATAACCTTGTATACTATTTATACTAAAATTTGAGAAATCTGTCATATTATTGATTAGAATATTTGCAAAAACAGTTAATACGGTCAATGAAGAATATATTATCACTGATTCTTTCGTTGATACTTTCTCAAATCTGCTTTTGACCTTTTTCAACGAATCGAGAATTGAAGAAGTGCTAAAAGATAAGTTCAGTAGCTTAAGTTTAGAGTTAATGCTAACAGCTTTAATTGAATAATAACTAATTACTAACAACAAGAAAGCATATCCTTGTATTGGAAGACTTTGACTTTTATTATTCAAATAAATTGTAGCAAAAATTGCGATAACAAGCACAAGGATAGCAGTTGCGATATTTGTTAAATAATCAAATCTTAGTTTTTTTGACATTTTCTCAATTGTTTTGCTACTATCTAACTTAATTATTCGTTCAATGTTTTCTTTAGCAATACTTTCATCAATAAGGTTTTCATTTGATAATGTTTGCCATATTTTTTTTATTTCATTTGTTTCCATTTTCGATAGATTTTAAAATTAAAGACTTAATTCTATTTATTTTAACACCAGTGTTGCTTTCAGAAATACCTGCAATTTCGGCAATTTCTTTATAGCTGAATTCATCGAGATACAGAGTTATTATAGCTTTATCAATATCAGACAATTTATTTATAGCTTGATAAAGCTTTTCTTGATTGTCGCTTAATTCACTTTTAGTATCAGAGTTTATTATCGAATCCTGATATTCGTACTTTACTAATTCAGGTTGTGTCTTTTCTTTTCTAATTATATCAATTGCTGCATTTAGACAAACCCGATACATCCATGTTGAAAATTTTGATTGGTTTTTAAAGCTTGGAAATGCTTTCCACAATTGTATAATTAATTCTTGCTTGTAATCTTCCTTTTCCGTCCGATTGTTGAAGTACAAACTGCAAATTTTGTGAATTATACCCTGATTCTGATATAATAACTCTGTAAATTCTTTTTCCATAATAAATTGATTCAATTTTGCCCCATAAGACGAAATAAAAAAAGGATTTCTTACAAGATACTTAAGTTTTTTATTTCGCACTGCATTTTGCCACTATTTGAACTAAACCCAAAGCTATTACAAACACATTGTCAAACCTTTTAGGATTTGCCAATAAGTTTGTAATCCAGCCTAATTTTGCCGTTTGGGCAATCTGCAATCCTTAATACTAATTTTTTTGTTTTTCAAAGAAAGGTTTTTACCAATTTGAAAAGCATGGTGGTACTGTCGCCCAACTTATAACAGCGGTTC
>JAFGUD010000245.1 GCA_016938685.1 Bacteroidales bacterium
ACCGTTAGGGTGCATTATGAAATCGAGAAACTAAGCATAAATTATGAAAATTGAAATCGCAGAAAATTTAATTTATAGCTACTTGAAACATGTTGAAGGTTGCAGGATTGTTCAAACAAATTGGAAAACCAGCAATCAGTGGAAAATTACAGAATACGAAGAAAAACAATCAAGAGAACTATTTGAGAAAATCAATAACTCAGCATTGTTTCAAGGGATTTTCAAAAACAACTCATTTGACCAGTTAATAAAACAAGCTGAGATAGATGTAATTGGATTAAACACGACTGAGAAATCAATTTTTGGAATTGACGTTGCTTTCCATGCAGCAGGCTTAAATTATGGAAGTACAGAAGAAACAGCTTTAAGAATATTGAAAAAAATATTTAGGACTGTATTTATTATGCAAACGTACTTCAGCGATTTTGACAAGTTTAACTCATTTTTCGTAACACCAAAAGTTAATCCTTCGACAGAAAAACCAATCAGAAACTTGATTGAAGAGGCAAATAAAATAATTGGTGATGATATGATTTCAATTGATTTTGTTGCAAATGAATCTTTCTATTCATCAATCGTTGACTCAACAATAAAAAATATTGACGATGACAATGATACATCAGAACTTTTCTTAAGAAGTATCAAACTTTTACAACTAGATAAAAGAGTACAATCTGATAACACCAAAAAGGATTATACAAAAAGGGAAAGTGTTTATACAAAAACGCCTTCGCAGACAAATAAACGAGAAGTTGATGGAATGAAAATAGGACAATTTGTTCAGTACAACATGAGAAAAGTGTACGAGCAAAATTTAGCTTCCAAAGACGAAATACAAAAACTACAAGATAAATTTTATTCAAAAAAAGTATTTGACCAGAATTACGAGATTTTGAGAAGTGCAGACAAAGAAATAACAGGTAACGACGGGAGAAATCGTTATTATGCAAAAGAAAAATTCTTTGGGGACTATTATCTAAATTCTCAATGGGTTGAGAGACATTGGGAACCTTTTTTGAGTTGGTTGAGAAAAATAAATAAAAATAACGCACCCTAACAAATTGTAAATTGCATTGCGGGGTTCGTGGTATGTCGTTCGCTGGATTCTCGCAACATCGTTCCGTCCTGCCGGACAGGAACGAGCTCCGAAATCCGCAACGACAACTTACAAGTGAC
>JAFGUD010000246.1 GCA_016938685.1 Bacteroidales bacterium
CCACCATCAGAAGGGTCATAATAATCGTTACAATCTGTTTCCACTCCGTCATCAATAGCTGGTTTTTGAAAATAATCTGTTTTTTTGTAAGGTAAATTCGGGTCATTATAAATTTGTTGCATATAAAAAGCCCATATGGGCAAAGCCATACTTGCTCCCTGTCCATACAAACCTGAAGAAAAACGAATACTTCGTTCTTCGCCACCAACCCAAGCTCCTGAAACCAAATGTGGAGTACAACCCATAAACCAACCATCAGAGTTATCGTTTGTTGTTCCTGTTTTTCCTGCAATATCAGAAGTAATGTTATATTTTACTCGCATTCTTGTACTAGTCCCAAACTGAATAACACCACGCATAAGTTCTATTACCCTATAAGCAGTATTTTCGTCCATAGCCTGATTTTTTTCAGGAGTAAAAGAAGCAAGAACATTTCCGTATCTATCTTCAATTCGGGTAACCAAAACAGGCGATACATGTACCCCTTTATTTGCAAAAGTACAATAAGCACTTACCATTTCCATGAGTTTAACTTCTCCTGCGCCAACACAAAGAGAATAAACTGGTTCGAGCGGACTTTTAATGCCCATACCTCGAACTAAATTAATTACAGATTCGGGTCCATATTGTTTAATAACCCATGCTGAAATTTGATTGAGAGATAAAGCTAAACCAAGTTGCAACGAAATCATTTGATCATCATACTTAGAAGGAGAATATTTAGGAGTCCAGGCTTCTTTTTTATTATTGTGCCAAACATCAATAGTATATGGAATATTAAGTACTTTGTAACAAGGAGAATATCCACCCGGCATCATAGCCAGAGCATAAACAAATGGTTTAAAAGTAGAACCAACCTGACGACGAGAAACCATAACATGATCATATTTAAAATGATTATAGTCAATTCCGCCTACATAAGCACGCACATATCCTGTTTCAGGTTCAATCGAAACAAATCCTGCTCGCAAAAATTCTTTATAATACAAAACAGAATCGTAAGGAGTCATTGTTGTATCAACATCGCCATACCATGAAAAAACAGACATTTTTAAAGGTTGATGGAAAGCATCAATAATTTGCTCATCACTTTTACCATTTCTTTTCATTGTATTCCATCGCTCGCTACGTTTCATAGTAGAGAGCATTATTTGCTCTATTTCCTTATCTGAAACTCTCCAGTCAAAAGGTCTTTTTGTTCTATTTTTAAGGTCTTTATAAAAAATTTCCTGAAGTGGTTCATCGCCTTTTCCAAGATGTTTAGCAACAGCAATTTCAGCGTAATTTTGCATTCTGGAATTTATTGTTGAATAAATTCTTAGACCATCAGTATAAATATTGTAATTTTCACCATTTGGTTTTTGATTTTTAGAGCACCAGCCATATAATTCGTCTTCTTCCCATAGCAAAGAGTCTTCGTAAAACTGTGTCTTATTCCATTCAGGATAATTACTCCATGCTGGTTTTGTTGCTGTAATATAACCTCTAAGATATTCTCTGTAATAAGTAGCTAAACCTTCGTTATGGGTTTCTTTATGATAAGAATAAGTGAGAGGCATTGCTCTTAAAGAATCAAAAGTTGAAGCAGGAAGAGGTTTCCAATTAGTTGTTTTTTTAAGTTTATCCTGATATTTTTCTATTTGAGATAAAACTGTATTACGCCTAATGAAAGAATTTTCAGGGTTTAATAATGGACTATATGCTGTAGGAGCGCGAAGTACACCAACAAGAATTGCAGATTGTTCAATAGTTAAGGAATCAGGAGTTGTTCCAAAAAAAATGTACGAAGCAGATTTAATTCCAAAAGAATTATGTCCAAAAGTAACAGTATTAAGGTACATCACAAGAATTTCTTCTTTGGTATAATTTTTTTCTAATTTAGAAGCAGTAACCCACTCCTGAAACTTCATCAAAACTTTCCCCCAGGTTCTAGCAATTTTAGAATCACCATGAACAATATCTACTTCACGCATTTTGTATAAATTCTTTGCCAACTGTTGAGAAATAGTACTACCACCACCAGCACCCTGCTGAAGAATTACAGACTTTACTGCGACTCTAAATAAAGCCCTAAAATCTATTCCGGAATGCTCATAGAAACGAATATCTTCAGTAGCAATAAGAGCATTAACAAGATTTGGAGATAAATCTTCAAACTGAACAACTGTTCTATTTTCCTCATAGTATTTACCAAGAATAACGTTATCGGAAGAATAAATTTCAGTAGCAAGATTACTTTGCGGGTTTTCAAGTTCTTTAAAATCAGGAATATAACCAATTTTCCCACGAGAAATTCCTGTAAAAATAATAGCCAAGGTAATTATTGGGACAAAAACCGCCAGCCAAATAATTAAGACAATTATTTTTGTGCTTTTCTTTGTTGCCATATTTTAGTTAAAAGTTATAAATTCAGTTAACCGGAGCACCAGTTAACCAGTTTAAAAGTGTTGAAATTGTGTTGAAAGTTGTAAAACTAAGTTTACAACAAGATGCAAAAATAAGATTTTTTTTAAATAGTTGAAATGAGATAACAATGATTTGTTAATTAAATAAGTAATTAAACTTTAAAACAACCAACAAGACTTAAACAACACAACAAGAATTAATCCCGCAACAAACTAGTTAACAACACAATAACAAAAATTATAAATAAAAATTTGAACAATACATTAGTATTTAGTTATTTTGCACACCAAAATCAGAAAAGAAAGATATGTCAAAAAATTTAGTAATAGTTGAGTCACCGGCAAAAGCAAAAACCATTAAAAAGTATTTAGGCGATAATTTTGATGTAAAATCCAGTTATGGACACATCAGAGATTTATCTAAAAAGAAATTAGGTGTTGATATCGAAAAAAATTACGCTCCGGATTATATAATTGATGACGACAAAAAGAAAGTTATCAAAGAGCTAAAAGACGCAGTTAAAAAAGCGGATATTATTTGGTTAGCATCCGATGAAGACCGTGAAGGAGAAGCAATTGCCTGGCACTTAGCCGAAGTACTAAAATTATCAGAAAACAATGCTAAAAGAATAGTTTTCAACGAAATAACAAAAACAGCAATTCAAAAAGCTGTTGAAAATCCACGTTGGATTGATTACAATTTAGTAAACGCACAACAAGCACGTAGAATTCTTGACAGACTTGTTGGTTTTGAATTATCCGAATTGCTTTGGAAGAAGGTAAAAGGAGCAACATCAGCAGGAAGAGTTCAATCTGTTGCTGTAAAACTTGTTGTTGACAGAGAAAACGAAATTAAAAATTTCAAATCAACATCATCATATAAAATAACAGCCGAATTTGATTTTACATCAGATGATGGAAAAAAAGGACAATTAAAAGCAGAAATCGCTTCAAAAATTGACACAAAAAAAGAAGCCATTGCTATTTTAGAAGATTTTAAAAAATCATTGTTTGATGTATCAGACATAAAAGTAAAAGCAACTAAAAAAACACCCGCTGCACCATTTACAACTTCTACCCTACAACAAGAAGCAAGTAGGAAATTCGGATTTTCTGTATCAAGAACAATGATGCTTGCTCAAAAATTGTACGAAAACGGTAAAATCACATACATGCGTACCGACTCGACAAATTTATCAGGCGATGCAATTGAAAAATGCAAAAACTTCATCATCAGTAATTATGGCGAAAACTATTTAAAAATTCGACAATTTAAAACAAAAACCAAAGGAGCTCAAGAAGCTCACGAAGCAATAAGGCCAACTGAAATGAAGCCCAAAGGTAGCACAGACGCAAGCGAACAAAAACTATACGAACTAATTTTAAACCGAACTTTGGCTTCTCAAATGGAAGACGCTGTTTTTGACAAAACAACCATTACAATTAACGCTTCAGAATCTGAAAAAGACCTTACTGCATCAGCCGAAGTTTTAAAATTTGATGGATTTTTAAGAATTTACAATTATTTTGACATAGATGGAGAAAACGAAGATAAACAAGTAATTCCTGCTCTAAAAAAAGGACAAAAGCTTGATTTACAAAAAGCATTAGCTACACAAAAACACACAAATCCATCAGCCAGATATAACGAAGCTTCTCTGGTTAGAAAACTAGAAGAACTTGGAATTGGACGACCATCTACTTATGCTCCAATTATTTCAACAATTATTAAACGTTCTTACGTAATTAAAGGTAACATAGAAGGAACACCAATTAAGGCTACCGAAATAATATTAAAATCAGGTAAAATATCAGAGAAAGAAAAAGAAGACATCAAAGGAAAAGAAAAGAACAAATTTATTCCAACTGATGTGGGTTCAATAGTTACAGGATTTTTAGCAGATCATTTCACAAATATTTTAGATTACAATTTTACCGCAACAGTAGAAAAAGATTTTGACTCGATTGCCGAAGGAAAAGCAGATTGGACAAAAATAATTGATAAATTTTATAAAACTTTTCATTCCAACATAAAAGAGACTTTGGAAACCGCTGAAAAAGTTACTGGAGAAAGACATTTAGGAGTTGATAAAGAGTCAGGTAAAAATATTTATGTAAAATTAGCCAAATATGGACCTGTTGTACAAATAGGCGACACAGAAAGTGAAGAAAAACCTCAATTTGCAAGTCTAAGAAAAGACCAATCAATTGAAACGCTGACACTTGAAGAAGCCATAAAGTTATTAAAAGAAGATAAAAACGGACGACTTTTAGGAAAACATCCTGAATCTGGAAGACCTATCTATGCCAGAATTGCCAAATTTGGGCCACTGGTACAAATGGGAACCTACGAAGACAAAGAAAAGCCACAGTTTGCTAATCTTCTAAAAAGACAAAACATTGATACAGTAACTCTCGAAGATGCCTTAAAATTATTTAGTCTTCCGAAGGAATTAGGCGAATTTGAAGACAAAAAAGTAAGCGTTGCAATTGGTAGATTTGGACCTTATGTAAGACACAACAATAAATTTGTTTCATTGAAAAAAACAGATCATCCACTTGAAGTAACCTTGGAAAGAGCAATTGAACTAATAGAAGAAAAAAGAGAGGCAGATGCAAAAAAATTACTAAAAGAATTTAGCGATGATTTAAAAATAATAAAAGACCGTTGGGGAAGACCTTGTATTTTCTACAAAAAGAAATATTTTAAGCTACCTAAAGATGCAGAATATGAAAAAATGACTGAAAAAGATTGCATGAAAATTGTAGAAGGCTAAAATAAATAATAGAATAACTGAATAACAGAATGATAGAATGAGTGAATAATAAAATGAGTGAATTATAGAATAATAGAATGAGAGAATGACTGGAAGCTGGATACTGGAAACTGGATACTGGAAACTGGATACTGGAAACTGGCTACTGGATACTGGATACTGGAAACTGGAAACTGGAAACTGGCTACTGGATACTGGAAACTGGCTACTGGATACTGGAAACTGGAAACTGGATACTGGAAACTGGATACTGGAAACTGGATACTGGATACTGGAAACTGGAAACTGGCTACTGGAAACTGGCTACTGGAAACTGGATACTGGAAACTGGCTACTGGATACTGGAAACTGGAAACTGGAAACTGGATACTGGAAACTGAATTTATTAAAACAACACAAACAACGATATGACAAAAGACAAAAAAAGCCGTCACATAGGGATTGCCGGAAATATAGGCTCCGGGAAAACAACCCTAACAAGCTTACTGGCAAAACATTACAAATGGAATCCTTATTACGAATCTGTTGATGAAAATCCTTATCTGAACGATTTTTATCAAGACATGAAACGTTGGTCTTTCAATTTGCAAGTGTATTTTCTAAATAGTAGATTCAGACAAGTTTTGGAAATCCACAATTCAGGAAAAGCAATTGTTCAAGACCGTACAATTTATGAAGATGCATACATTTTTGCCCCAAATCTTCATGACATGGGCTTAATGGCTTCTCGTGATTTTAAAAATTATGTTGACTTATTCAAGCTAATGACATCATTGATTGAACCTCCTGATTTATTGATTTATCTTAAATCTTCAGTTCCTACTTTGGTAAATCAAATCCAAAAACGAGGAAGAGACTACGAAACAACAATAAGCATTGATTATTTGTCAAACCTTAACGACAGATACAACAACTGGATTGACAACTATAATTTAGGACAACTTTTAGTTATTGATGCTGACAAAGTAGATTTTATTGAGCGTCCTGATGATTTGAGTACTGTTATTGATAAAATTGACGCAAAATTATTTGGTTTATTTTAAGCAATGAGATAAGAATCACAACTTATCAACTTCATCAATAAAAACCTGATAATCACGTATATATTCGTTTTCATCGTAGAAATCAGACGCAAATACCAAAAGGATACAATCGTCTGAAAATTTTGTCATTACATTCCACAAATATCTACCAAGATAAAGCCCTTCATTGGGCTTTTCTAATTTTACGGATTGTTTGTTTTGTCCATCATCGAGCTGAATTTCAAAATCACCTCTTATACAAAATATAGCTTGTTCAACAGTACGGTGAGCATGTTTTCCTCGAATGGCTGAATTATCATGTAAATCGTAAATAAAAAAAACACGTTTTATTTCAAAAGGAATCTGATTATTTTGTTCAGCAACGCACAAAATACCATCACGTCCGTCTTTTATCTTAGGCAGATTTATAAAAGCAGAATTTTTGACTTTAAGAGTCATCTTCTTCAAAAATATCCTTTAAATCAATTTCCAATTTATTATCAAAAATTTTAACGGGAATTGTGTTTTCTCTTGTAAAAACGCCTGTCAAAACATATTTGCCGTTTTCTAAATAAAAAGCATTTATAAATTGTTCTCTAGGAAAAACTATCCAGTATTCCTTTACTCCATGCTGTTCGTATAGTTTATATTTATCATCCATGTCTCGCTTTGCAGTAGAAGGAGAGATAATTTCAGCAATAAAATCGGGAGCACCAATGCAACCATATTTGTCAAGTTTCGATTTATCACAAACAATTACAATATCCGGCTGAACAACTGTATCAATGTCTTTATCATCTTTTTTGTCAAGTTTTGGAAAACGCACATCAAAAGGAGCTTCAAAAAATCCGCATTTACTCTGATTTTTTCTTTTATAAAGATAGAATTCTCCACTTAAATTAAAAATGATTTTTTGATGTTCGGATAAAGGTGCAGGAGTCATCATTTTAATAAACCCGCCCCAAAGTTCTCGTCTTTTGTCATCAAACCAAGTCAGATAATCAGCGAATGTATATTTTTTGTTCAAATCAAGATTTAGTTCCATTTTTTTATACGGTTTTTACAAAAATACAAAAAATCAATAAGAAAATCAAATTTTTTCGACTACAATAAACACAGAACTTCCAAGAAATGGGTTATTTACAAAACGAAAAATAAAATTTTCAATTCTATTTGTTAAAAGAAAAAAAGCATTGACAAATTTTGGAATAGATCTTAAATCCGATTTGACTTCGGTTTTTCTAAAAATTTTCTGATGAAATTTTTCAAATAAAATTACAAAAAAAAGAGGGAACAAGCGATATGTTGCAAATTTAATCGTAAATCCGGAGTCTTTAAGACTATTTTTTATCTCATTTAATCTAAATCTTTTGCCCACAAAAACAGCTTTATCGTGATTTCTCCGCAAAATTTCGAAGG
Source organism: Bacteroidales bacterium (assembly GCA_016938685.1). Lineage (GTDB taxonomy): Bacteria > Bacteroidota > Bacteroidia > Bacteroidales > JAFGUD01 > JAFGUD01. Next base: position 7,624 of record JAFGUD010000246.1, read on the forward strand.
CAGGTAAATTAAGAATTAAGATTCCATCTAGATTTAGTGCTTGGTAGAAATTTTTGAGAATACTTTTGTAATCATCAATTCCGGTTGAACAAATAACATCAGCACTAATAATGACATCGTATTTGGGTTCTGATTGCCAAGTATTTATATCTTGTAACCAAACATTGTTCAATCCTTTTGATTTACAGAATTCTAATGCTTCTTCTGAAAAATCGAAACCTTCGCTTTGGTGTTTAGATAAAAGTTCTAATAATCTACCTGTTCCGCAACCAGCATCTAAAATTTTTTGTGATTTTTTGTTTATTTTTGAGATAATCAACTCATGCAAAGCGACATACCACCAGTAATTGGTTTCAAAATCGTGCATTATTTTGTATTCTGATGGGAGCATTTATTTGTAGAAATTAAGGTTAGATTTTGATTTTAAAAAATTTACGGAGACCAAAGAAAATAGCCCAGACTACAACACTTGCTTTAATTAGGTGATTTAAAATTACTGAAAAATCTGTTTCAGCCTTAACAACTTGAAGAAACAACAGAGGAATAAAGAAAATAATAGCAGGATGTTTCAGTGCTATTTTATAAATTCGAGAAAGGAAAAAATTATAAAACAAGCCAATCATAAGCATAAAAAAAGCACCTCCTCTTATTCCATAATTAGCATAAGCTTCTCCCAACAATCCTAATCCCATTGAGGTTTCGTCAGATATTCTTTTCCCTGTAAAACGTTCAAAATATGTTCGACCACCTGCTCTAACTTTATTTGGAAACAAAAAACGTGGCATAAAAGACGCTTCAATTGCTGTAATAATTGTTTCTCCTTTAGCGAACGGCTCGTATTCTGGTGTCCATCGCATAATTCTCGCTATAATCCATCCTTGATTTATTCTAACAACCATTGCTGATAAATTAGATTCAGAGGTAGCATAATCAGTTTCTATTACTTTATCTTTTACCAAACGAGCAAATAAATTCATTTTAGAACCTGTAACCCCCTCATTAATTGCCTCCCTGTAACTAAACTTAACAGTCTGAATTACAATACTAAGAAGAACTATTCCAAAAATAAAATAAAACTTTGTAATTTGTTTAGGTTTATTGATAAAGGCAGCGATAATTACAAAAAAACCCAACCATAATAATAAATCGTGAAATAAAGACTCTCGTAAAGAGACAAAAAACAACCATCCAATTATTATTATTATAAAAACACGCTTGTATTTTCTATCAGACAGAAGTAAAAAATACAGTCCAATAAACCTTAACCCAGAAAATAGGAAAAGCACGAATCGAATATTCGCTGGCACAATTTCAATAAACAATTCAGATAAAGTTCCAATTAAAATAAAAACAATATCAATATTTTTATTTTTATTAAAAAAAGCACGAATATCATTTAAGTATTTTTTTTCTGTTACAATTTTTTTCCAAAATGGCAAATACATTCCTATCGCAAAAGTATACGTAGCAGGCACAACAAACCCCATATATGTTTGGAGATTTACTGCCATATAATAAAATTCATCATCCGGATAAAAAATAAATGCTAGCATTGGGCCAATAATCCACTGCAAAGCAGCCAGAATAATCATTACATCTCTTATCTCTATTTTTTGACCAATTTCAATAAAAAATTTAGTGCCAAAAAAAACAAAAAGCCCTACTCCTAGGGAAGAATATATGTCTAAATTAAAGAAGAGGATAGAAAAAAAAACAAAAACAAAAGCTAATATATATTTTAAGGAATTATTCATTTATTATTTCAAAAGCATCAGCTATTTTCTTAAAACTCCAATCTCCAATTTTTTTTAAAGATTTTTCACCAAAAAACACTAAATTATTCTCAAACAATTTTATTTTTTCTACGAAATCACTAACATTAACAGATTTAAAAACAAACCCATTTTCTCCATTTTCTATAAGATCAACCGCACAGCCAACATTATCTGAAACCAGAATCGGTTTTCCGCAAGCCATTGCCTCGTTTACAGCAAGCCCCCATGTTTCTCCGGGACCTTTTGATGGTAAAACAAAAACATCTCCAAGTCTGTAAACAATCGGCATTAAAGATTGATTCTGAAAAGGCAAAAACAAAACATTCTCACCTGCGTTTACCCTCATTTCTTTTTCGAGCTCTCCATTTCCAACAAATAAAAATTTATATTGTAAAAAATATTTTGATGCTTCAATTAATAAAAGTGGATTTTTTTTATTTTCAAATTTCCCGACAAAAAGAAATACTATATCTTTTTCAGAAAGACCTAATTCTTTTCGCCACTTTTGAGATTTTTGCAAATATTCGCCAAAAACATCAAAAAATCGCTGATTATCAACAGCATGAGGAGCAAAAATAAGTTGCTCTTCTTTCAAACCATGCTTAATAAAATATTTTTTGTTATTTTGACCAACATAAAAAGCAAAATCAACATAACGATAGACAAATTTCAGCCAAATTCGCCTCAAAACAGTTTTAATGCCTGAAACTTCATCAATCAATGTAGAATCGCCTCTAAAATAAACGGGTATTTTTCCTTTGAAATATCTCATTGCCTTAAAATGAGAATGATGATTCCAGCCAAAAACAAGTATTGCATTGGCTTTCCATTCTTCAATTTCAGAAATTAAAGTAGGATTAACAACCCCATTGAATGTTCCAGAGCCGGGATTTTTAGAAATATTTTTCACAAAAGCATAATCATAACCATCTAAAAGTGGAATGTCCCATTTTATTTCTCTTCCAAATTTTTGGTCAAAAACTTTTTCTTTTGACTGCTCCCATGTATAAAATACTTTTATCTGAATTTTATTTCTTTCTGCCAAAAGTTTAAATAAAGGTGAATAATACTGTATTGGATGAGTTATAATTATAGCTAGTTTTCTCATACACTTATTCCGTACACATTAATTATATCTGCTTTTTCTAGCCTTTTTTTCACAAATTCAAGATCTCTTATATAAATATTATTCCCGTTAACAGAATATTTTTCTTTCTCTTTTATCTCCTTTTTAAAAGGGTAATATGTATATACTTTAAATCCTCTTACAGTCAAAAGTTCATGTATTTCATCGTCAGAAACACCATATCTATTTGTAGAACCATTCATTTCAATAATGAGTGCTTTGAAATTCTCATCCTCCAAGATATTTTTTGCACCATTCAGTACATGCATCTCAAAACCCTCAACATCCATTTTTATTAGCAAAGGTGTTTTTTTCGCAACTTCATCAAGCATTTCAACATTAATAGTGTAATCAGCTTTTATATTGCTGTTTAAAACATGGTTTTGAGAATCCAAATTATTCGAAAAACCAACATTTCCTTTTTTATCACCAAGCGCATAATTATGAATTTCCACAAGATTTTCTATTTCATTTAATACGATATTACATTTTAGAAAAAAAGCAGTCTCTTTAACTGGTTCGAAAGAATGGGTTTCAGCTCTTTTAATTTTAGATGCCAAAATAGTATATATTCCAATATTTGCTCCAATATCAAAAAAAACATCACTTTCGATTAACAAGTGTAAAACAAAAGACATCTCTTCAAACTCCTGTAAACCAACATAATAATTCGCAGTAGCAGAGTGAAGGCTTTTCCTAACCAGCAACTCTGAATTGCCGATATATGGAAAAACAATAGGATATGGATATAGTTTTGAAATAATTTGCCATTTGAAAAATCGTAAAATTGATTTTACTTTTCTGTTTTTTGTAACAGGATGGCTTGTTATAAATTTTAATATCTTAAATAAATTTTTCATCACAAAGTTGTTTTATACCATTCAATAGTTTCTTTTATACCTCTCCGGATATCAAAACGTGGCGACCAACCTAAATTTTTATGAATTTTTGAAATATCTATAGACCGTCTCCGAATATTGTCAATATCTCTTTCGGGAACATTTTCAACTTTAATATCATCAATAATTTCGGAAATAACTTTAACCAATTTTTTCACAGAAGTTTCTACTGTTGTTCCAATGTTAAAAATATCACCATAAGCACGAGGATGAACAGCTGCTAAAATAGTGGCATCAACTGCATCTGTTATGAAAGTATAGTCTCTGGTTTGTTCTCCGTCACCAAATATTTTTAAAGTTTCTCCCATAAGAGCGTTATGAATAAATTTCCCCAAAACACCTGCATAAGGGTTTCTGGGAGATTGTCCATATCCATATACATTAGAATATCGTACAATTGAAACAGGAATGTCATAATTTCGGCAGTACATTGATGTGTAATTTTCTCCTAATAGCTTTGTTGCAGCATAATTACTCAAAACATCAGGCGCATCATTTTCATTAACAGGTAATTTGACAGAACTGCCATAAATTGAAGTTGAACCGGTATAAATAAAACGTTCTAATTTTGGCAAATTATTATGACGAATATATTCTAAAATATTTAAAGTACTTTCGGCATTTATTTTCAAATGAATATTAGGTTCAAAACCAGATGAAGATATTTGTTTGCAAGCAAGATGAAAAATATAATTAACATCTTTGAA
>JAFGUD010000247.1 GCA_016938685.1 Bacteroidales bacterium
ACCGTTAGCAATAATTTTAAACAGCAACAAAACAAGTTCTCAAATCACAAGAAGAATATGACTAAATATCAAACACTAACAAAAATCCTTGACACGATAATTAATGACGCTCCTGCTTCAATGTCAAAAAAATATCCTTCCGATGCGACGGAGGAACAAACAAACCAATCACGTTCAAGAGCATTTATTCATCTATTTCTTAAAGTAAGTTTTGGACTATTGGAATTTAAAGAAAGAGAACATTTTATTACCGATGGTTCGCATGATGGTGGGATTGATGGATATTATATAAACTCTGAGAATAAAACAATTTATTTTATACAATCAAAATTTCGTACTAATGACAAAAATTTTGAGACAAAACAAATTGAACTTGGAGAAATACTTGTGATGGATGTTAACCGAATTCTTGAGGGAGAAGATGAAGATGAAAGTGGAAATATTTATAATGGTAAAATAAAACAACTCCAAAGAGAAATTTCAAATATCGATGACATTGCCCGTTACTCTTATCAAGTAATTATCCTTGCTAATTTATTCGACGCAAAACAAAGTGATTTAAGGAAACTTACAGGAGGTTATAGTTGTAAAGTTTTTGATTTTGAGCAATGTTATGAAAAACTTGTTTTTCCCGTAATTACAGGTACATTCTTTAATGCTTCCGACCTAAATATAAATATCGATTTAAGTAACAAAAATGCTGGAAGTAAAATTAGCTATAGAGTTTTAACAGATAAGGGTGAATGTGAGATAACTGTACTTTTTGTTCCAACTATTGAGCTTGGTCGAATAATGTACAGATACAAAAACTCGATTCTAAAATATAATCCAAGAAGTTATCTTGGATTTGAAGGGAAAAAAGTAAATGACTCAATTAAAGACACCATTACAAAAAAAGACACAAATGAATTTGCTCTTTTCAATAACGGTATCACAATGCTTTCTGATGAAACATTTATAAATGAGAAAATCGGTCAAAAAAATAAAGCCCAGCTAATAGTAAAAAATCCTCAAATTATTAATGGAGGTCAAACTTCATTCACTCTAAGCAGAATTTTCGAAGAAAATTTAAGTGCTGATGTTGAGAAAGTATTTCAAAACAAGGAAGTCTTACTGAAAATAATCACCTTACTAGAAAATAATGACCACAGCAGTAAACTAGAATTAATACGCGAAATATCAGATGCGACAAATCAACAAACTCCTGTGATAAATGCAGATAAAATCTCAAATGACAGTTTGCAAATTAAAATTCAAAAATATTTATTTGACAATTATGGACTGCTTTATGAGAGGAAAAGAGGTGAATTTGCGGATGGTGTATTCAATAAGTACATAAATCAAAATGAGATTTTAGAAAGAAACTTGTTTTACCGTATGTTTTTTGCTTCCAATGGAAAAATTAAAAAAGCCAGAGAGAAAAAACTATTTGTAAATCAAAATCTTAGTTTCGATGAATTGGTAAGCGATAACAAACTTGATAATACATATTTTGGTTATCTGTGCTTTAAAAAAATGATTAATTTGAATCATACAAATCAAAGAGTTGATATTGAAAGTTATGCAAAAGTTTATGCGATGACAATTCTTTTCAAACCTGCAGAACTTGTACATTATGAATCTGCTGCAAATTTGTATTTCCAAGGACTATCTAGTCATTGGAAAGAATTTATTGCAAATCATAAGAATCACTACGAAATTACAAAAACAAGATTTAATAGAAAAACTAGAGAAACTGTCTCATATCAAAGCATTGACTATGCGAAATGGTTTGAAAGTGAACAGTTCAAGGATGACATAATTTCATTTTATAGTAAAAAAACTATTGCTAACACAGTGCATATTGCATAGCGGGGTTTGGTGGTACGCCAGCCGCGGATTCTCGCATCGCAGTTCAGTCCTCTCGGACATGAACGCTCTCCGAAATCCGCTCCGCAACATGCACCAACCGTTA
>JAFGUD010000248.1 GCA_016938685.1 Bacteroidales bacterium
ATAAAGCTATAAATGTTGAACTTATTTTACAAAATATAAGCGAATATTTAAAACAAATGATTGCTCTTTTAGGGCTTGAAGAAAAAGGTGAAGTAAATTCTTTAACAATTTTACCTGGAATAAATAAATTGGGAGATGCTGAGAATTTTGGAGAACTTACTATAAAAAAAGGTAATATTGTTAGTATAGTTGGTCCAACAGGAAGTGGAAAAAGTAGACTTCTTGCTGATATTGAATGGACTGCTCAAGGAGACACTCCAACTCTTAGAAAAATTTTAATTAACGAAGAAACCCCTGATAAAAAATGGAGATATTCTTCTAGCAATAAGCTTGTTGCTCAACTTTCTCAAAATATGAATTTCGTTATGGATTTGTCTGTTTATGATTTCTTAGAGTTACACGCTAAAAGTAGAATGGCTGAAAATGAGGTAGAAGTTATAAATAAAATCATCGAAGAAGCCAACAATCTTGCAGGGGAAAGTTTTAAACCTGAAACTCCTATAACAAGTCTTAGTGGTGGGCAATCGAGAGCTCTTATGATAGCTGATACAGCCATTCTTAGTTCTTCACCAATAATTCTTATAGATGAGATTGAAAATGCTGGGATTGACCGTAAAAGAGCTTTGGAATTATTGGTAAAAGAGGACAAAATAGTTTTAATTGCCACTCACGACCCAGTTCTTGCGCTTATGGGAGAAAAAAGAATTGTTATTTCAAATGGTGGAATTACAAGTATTATTGAAACTACAGAAGAAGAAAGAGAAGTTTTAGGAGAGCTTGAAAAAATGGATAAATATATTCAAACTATGAGAACAAATTTAAGATATGGGGAAAAACTTAATATAAATTAAAATTAGGAGGAAATATATGCACAGTGGATGTTCTGGATCTTTTGATGATGGAAAACAAGTAGTTAATAAATTAAGAATGATGGGATTTAGTGAAGGGCTTATGCCTGTTCCTGCAGAATTTGATTGTGAATGTGGAATGGAACTTGTTATGGAAACTTTTGAGTTTAAATGTCCAAGTTGTGGTATGGTTTATGGAGTTACTCCTTGTCATGCCTTTGATGTAGAAAACATAAAATCTGCTGGAAAAGATTATTAAAATAATTACAAAGTTAGTTAACAGCTAACTATTAATTAGAGGCTACTGAATTAGAAACAATTTTTATCCCTTGGGCATCTGCCCAAACCCGACCAGCAATGGGTTGCTAGACACCTTATAATTCAATGCAAATATTTCCATATTATAAATTATAAGGGATTTCCTGAAGGATAAGCTTCTTACAGTCGCAAAAAACGTCCTACGTTTACGAAGTTTGGATGCGTAGTCCAAGGTTTGAATGTTTGATTTTTAAAATTTTTTATCAAAAACTCTGCATTTTTTTATTAAAAATAGAGTTAAAATCTTTTAAAATCAATTGTTTTGTATTTTTCAGTAAGCTCTAATTATTTATATCAATATATTTTTAATTAAATTCTTTTAAAAGTTTCTCTATTTTTTTATTTAAAAATTCTATCTCTTTTGCCAAATTTTCTTTTTTTTCTTTTGAAATTTTATCAAAATTTTCATTAACAATTTTATTTAATTTATTAAAATTTTTCTTAAAAATTTTTACATCATTTTCAAAATTTTCTTCCACATTTAACAATTCTGGAACCACATTTTCCATCTGTAAATTTTTCTGTTTTTCATAAAAATCTTTCAAATTTTTAATTTCGTTATTTAAAATTTTATTTCTTAATTCTTCAGGACACATTGGATTTGTTAACTCATAAGAAAGGGTTATAGGTAACATTTCTACTGCTTTTTTTATTGTGTCAGCGTGACACAATATAAAATTATACCTATTTATTAATCTGTAAACTTGTTTTTTACTAAATCCTATTTCTGTATACCAAGCTTCAAAAATACCTGTTTTATTATTACTTAATTCTTTCTGAGTTTCAAATAAAATTTTTCCAATTTCAGTATAAGACTTTGACATTAATTGTTGTAATTTTAAAGTTTGATTTTTAATAAAATTCATTGTTTCAGTTTCCAAATTATATTGAAAATCAAAATGCTGTAAAACTAGTTCCTGATTAATCTCTTCTGTTTTATCTATGCTATCTAATGCTTTTAAATTTAAATTTCCCAATAAACTTGTTTTTTTAGCCATTATAATCCCCCTTTTACAATCTCTTTTGCAAGTGACAAATAATCTTCTACTGATTTTGATTTCTCGTTAAAATCAAAAATATTCATATTTTCACTTTGAGATTTAGATATTTCGGCATCTGTTCTCACTATTGTTTCCATTAAAGTATCATGAACTTCAGATTTTATAAGTTCAAAATATTCTAAATTATGCTTTAATCTTTTATCAAATTTATTAACAAAAAATCTAAGATTTAA
>JAFGUD010000249.1 GCA_016938685.1 Bacteroidales bacterium
ACTCGTTTGGAATTCTTTATTGAAAATTAAGGAACCAAAAATAAGAGAAGTACATGTTGTAAGCAACAACACATTAGTTGAAAACCCGATAATTGAAAACTATCTTAATGATATTCTTTTCAAAATACAAAAAACAGCACAAATACAGGGATTACCAATTTTCGTACATAAATCCGTACCAAAATTAGTTGATACATTTTGGGTTAAACTTTTAGGTTTAGGATATCCTGCCCCAAATAATCAATTTCGTTGGTGTACTGAACGATTGAAAATAGACCCTACATCTAACTATATAAAAGATACGGTTGCGGAAAACGGTGAAGTAATCGTATTATTAGGCACTCGCATTGATGAAAGTGCCAATAGAGCTAAGACAATAAAAAATCATGAAATAAAAGGAAGTCGGTTAACCGACCACCCAAGTTTAAAAAATGCTTTTATATACCTACCAATAAAAGGATTATCACTTGAAGAGGTTTGGGGCTATATTAATAATGTTAAACCACCGTGGGATAAGGATAATAAAACTTTGTTTAATTTATATGCTAATGCAAGTGCAGATGATTATGAATGCCCAACATTGGTTGTAAACAAAAATGCACCTTCATGTGGTCAAAGTCGTTTTGGGTGTTGGACTTGCACAGTAGTAAAGGAAGACAAATCAACATCAGCACTTATTAAAAATGGTTACGAATGGTTGAAACCTCTTTTAGATTATCGTAATTGGTTGAACGAAGAACGAAATAAGCCAGAAAACAGAAAAAACCAACGAAGAAACGGACAGTTTTTAGAAAACGGTGGACCTTATGAAGCACATTATCGGGCAAAAGCACTTGAAAAACTTTTGATTGCACAAAAAGAAATTCAAGAAACACAGCCCTATCTTGAATTAATATCACACCAAGAATTAGTTGCTATTCAGCTAATTTGGTATAATGATGATATTTACAATTATAATGTATCAGAAATTTACAATAAGATATTTGAAAAAAACTTCAATATGAACAAAAATAGTGAAATCATTGAAAAGGAAAAGGACTTACTAAAAGAAGTCTGCAACGAAGAACCCGAACACTTCGATTTGATTGAGGATTTACTCAAAATTCAAAAAACAAAAGACCTTTTAAGAAATAAGGTTGGTTTAAAATCGGGTATTGAAAAGCGTATTGAAGAATTTTTAACAACCAGCAAAAATGAAGATTAAAGACATAGAAATAAACAATTTCCGTATTTACAAAGATTACAATTACATAGATTTACTTCCTGAAAAGGATAAAAACATTGTAATTGTAAGCGGCAAAAATGGTTTTGGGAAAACAACCTTTTTAATGTCATTGGTTTGGTGTCTATACGGAAAACAGATGCCTGATGTAGATACTCTTTACAAAGAAGAGATTAATCAGCAGCGTAGTTATCCGCAGTACATGAGCAAATCAATCAACAGGTTGGCAAATGCAGAGGGGAAAAACAAATTTTCTGTTTCAATTACTTTTGTAGAGATAAATATACCCATTGAAATTCCATGTAAAGAGTTGAAAATTACTCGAACATACGATACACACACCAATGACGAAAAAGTAGAAATTTTAATTAACGGTGTTCCAAACGATTTAACCAATGATTACGGTTATGAAAAATTTATTCGCGATTTTATATTACCAATAGAAATTGCAAAATTCTTCTTCTTTGATGCTGAAAAAATTGTATCTCTTGCCGAAGTTCATTCAACAGACCAACGAAAACAGTTGAGTAAAGCCTTTTCAGAGGTTATCGGTATAAAAAAATACGAAGACTTAAAAGAAAATGTAAACGGTTTGCTTCTTAATCTTAAAAATCAATCTGCAAAGCCAGAAGACCGATTAAGATTAAATGAACTAAACGGTAATATACAAGCAAATCAAATCTTAATCACAGAACTAAAAGATAAAGTAAAAGAACTCACAGACGAAAACCAAACATTGCAATATGATTGGAATGAGGCAGTTGAAAAATTAATGAGTGTTGGGCACACAGTTTCCGATAAGGAATTAGAAGAAATGAAAAACAAACTCAAAGAACTTGACGAAAAGAAAAAACGACTTCAAAACGAATTGAAAACATATTACGAAATTATCCCTTTTGGAATTGCAGGTGAAAAATTATTGGAAGTTGTAAATCAAGTTTCACAAGAAGCGGAGTATAACAAAGTAAAATATAACCATGAAAATGTGGACAATAAAACAAACATTATAGTAGATGAATTGTTTAAGGATTTTCAAAAAGAAAAAGAAAAATACAAAGACTATGTATATCATGTTGAGCTTGAAACCTTTTTGATGAAAACCATTAAAAAACTCATCAAAAAGCACGTTTACAACAACGATGAAATTGAACTTCCTTTCGGCTTTGATATTTTGCACAATTACTCAAATAACGAGAAATCGCAATTAGATGACTTAGTAAATCACCTTAAACTTTCGTTTCGTGAAGAATTGAAACGAATGAGTTCCGAACAAGAACAAATCATTGACGAATTAACCCGAATTAACCGCAAAATTTCTGATGCTGAAAAGAATTTACAAAATGAAATTGTTGCAGAACTACGCCAAAAACGACTAAATCTTGAACAGCA